>NZ_CP047175.1 GCF_009834185.1 Rathayibacter sp. VKM Ac-2760 | reverse complement strand
CGTGTCGCCGTCCTCGTGGAGGAGGCGAACCAGGAGGCCGCGGGCTTCACCGTCCTCACCCGTGAGCAGGTCGACGGGGAGGGCAGCGCGTGGGTCGTCATCGACCCGCTGCGCACCGAAGACGGCAAGCGAGTCACCGCCGAGCACATCGCGACCATCGAGCCGCGCGGCGTCCTCGTGAGCACCATCTACGACGGCAACACCCACGTCTCCTACGCGATCCAGGACCCCACAGCCCACGGATTCAGCTACGCCTACAACGCGCCCACCGAGCCCGAGACGGACGAGGAGAAGGCCGAGAAGTCCGCCGAGCGCCGCATCCTCCTCGCGAACAACCGCGCCTGGATCGCCGCCGAGACGGTGCGCCGCGACTGGATCGCGACGCTGCTGTCCCGCAAGACCCTCCCGAAGGACGCGGAGCGCGTCATCGCCCTGGGTCTGACCGCGCACCGCTCCTCGGTGTCGGGCGGGATGAGCAACGGCAACGCCCTCGCGCACACCCTCCTCGGCCTCACCCAGCCCTCCGGCTACCACGCCGACGCGCTGGCCCCGCTGGTCGAGGCGAACCCCGCGAAGGCCCGCCTGGTCGCGCTGGCCATCGTCCTCGCAGGCCAGGAGGCGCACACGAGCAAGGAGTCCTGGCGCCGCGGCGACGCTCGCGCCGCCGCTCACTTCCGCCAGCTCGCCGCCTGGGGCTACGCGCTCTCCCCGGTCGAGCAGGTCGTCACCGGAGACACCACCGCCGCCGACGCCGCAGGGCTCAGCTAGCCCCTCCGGCGGGGACCGGCTCGCGCCGGTCCTCGCCCCCTCCTCTTCTCCCACTGCTGCACAGGAAGGCCCGACCATGACCATCACGACCACCGCACCCTGCCCCGCCCACCGCTTCGACCCGTACCAGGAGGACCCGACGCTGCGAGCGGCCGAGGTCGCCGTCGACGCTGCGGCCGCGTCCGGCGACGCCGAAGCGACCGCCGCTGCAGCGCGAGCGCTGATCGTCGCCGCGGCCGCCTACGGCTGGCCCACCGCGACCGCCCTCGTCTTCAAGTACGAGACGACCGGCCCCATCGCCCACGTCTGGGGACTGTGGAAGGTCCTCGACGCCGACCGCCAGGTGCTCCGCGAATGGGAGGAGGAGCCTGGCGACATGACCGATGAGTCCGAGGAGGAGCTGATCGCCCTCGACCTCATCAGCAACCGCCGTGCGACCCTCGACTACACCGATTTCGGGAAGCCCATCGGCTCAACGACCCTGATCCTTCACACGCTCGCGCTCTGAGCGCGTGCGCGGGCCGACCCGAAACGGGCCGGCCCGCACGAGGGGGAGAGCCCCCTCGACCCCCCGGTCACGCACGTGGAACGGCCACGCGCGCTCGAGCGGTAGTCAGCGGCGAGGACGCGGCTTGTACTTCTTCCCCGCCCGGATGTTCCGGTTCTCGATCACCCCGACCACCGCCAGGCCGGCGGCCACGGCGACGATCAGCAGCCACCCGAGGACGTTGAACCACTCACCAGTGAACGCCGCGTAGGTCTGCTCGCCGGCGATCGCGAAGAGCATCAGCGATAGCCCGAACCAGACCATGCCGTTGCTGATCAGCGCAGCTCGAGCCAGGGGAGTGCGGGGAGTGGTCATGCCGTCACTGTGACACCGCCGACTGAGACTGCCCCCAACACGCGCGCCGTCTTACGCTGATTCTGCAGTGTCGAGCGGATCAACGCCTTTGCTCCGCTGCGGCGGACCCCGCCATTCGCCCCGGTTGGCCGAGGGACCGCCGGCCGTCCTCGGCGCGAGTGCGAGTCATCGCCCCGCTGGGGCCGGCTGCCGGCGGCGCTGCGCCCGTCGCATCGCCGGGAACCGGCGCATCGCGCTCTCCGTCAGCATCGCCCGCGTCACGGTTCCCGTACCCAGCCGGTCCCATGCCGGACGGGTGATCGGCAGGTTCTGGCAGAAGATGTCGTGGAACCACGCCTGCGGGAGGTAGCCGTCCGTGTAGAGGTCGTGGAAGTACGTCGCGATCGCCTCTTTCATCAGCAGATCCGACCACGCCTGCGCCGCGGCCGGCGGCAGGCGGAAGAACCGCACCGCGGCCACCGCCCGCACCGTCCACAGCCACACGCTGCCCAGCGTGCAGGCGAGGAAGAAGAACGCGAGGAACCACTGCCAGCCCTCGACCGCGGCCGCGAAGCTCGCCACCGTCAGCAAGGCCGGGAGCACCAGGCTCGCCACCGCGTACGGGATCGCGGAGAACTGCGCACGGCGCTCCGCTGCGCGAAGCGCCGCCCCGGCGTGACCGGCGTCGCCCAGCTCGCCCGCGAGCGTCGGGCATCGGGTCGTCACCGTGAACGACTCCGGGATCGGCGTACCTCGCAGGTGCCGTTCGTCCAGAGCGCGGTGGAGCGCGGCATCGCGCAGCTCGTTGTCATCGGCGCCCGTCAGGAAGCCCTCCGGCACCGAGTACTGGTGCGCGACGAACGCCAGCAGCTCCGTCGACGGGTCGACCCGCTCTTCACCATCCCCGAAGGCGGCCGCGGCGGGGGAATAGCGGACCATCTTCCCGCCGCGCGAGAACACCGACCGCGCTACCGCCGAGCGCACGCGCTCACGATCGCTGCCGTCCTCGGTCACCGCGATCAGCCCGCCGAGCCGGCCCCACGGGCCGCGGTGCAGGGCGGTCATCTGCCGTATGACACTCACTGGTACACCTCCCGCTCGACGCTCATCGGAGCGTTCACGGTAGCGCCGCGCTAGTGCGCGGCGTCGTACGCCTCGACCACCTGCGCTGAGATACGGCCGCGCGGGGAGACCTCGTGGCCGTTCTCAGCAGCCCACTCCCGAATCGCCTTCAACCGCTCCGGGTCGCTCTTCCCGCGAGCGGGAGACGATGAGCCGGCGTTGCCGTCTCGGCGCACGCGACGGCCGGCGGTGACGTACTTCTCGAACACCTCACGCAGCGCGGCGGTGTTCTCCGCCGACAGGTCGATCTCGTAGTTCGCCCCATCGATCGAGAAGGCGACGGTGCCACCGTCACCCTCGATTGCAGAGCCGTCCAGGTCATCGATGAGAGTCAGCTTCTGTGCCATCAGGGATATCTCCAAGCAGAGGGAAAAAACGATCGCTCTATTTCTACCAGTTGGCCGCTACCGACCGACCAACCCATGCTGTGCGCCGCGAACTGTGCCGGCGATCCGCTTTTATATCGGTCGTTGTACTCGTCGTAGAAGGGGAACGGCGGCTCGTTGTCGATCACGGGATGAGCGACAGTGCGTTCGTTCACGCGGATCCGGGAGTGGATGTCGGTGACGGCCGCCTCGGACGCGCTCGCCTCGTCCGCGTCGACCAACTGGAGGTCGACGAGGACGGCGACGAGCTCGCTGCCCGCATCGAGCGTCAGCCTCGCCTCGATCAGCTGGCCGTCATTAGTGAACGCGGGAACCGTCACCGTCTCGGACTGCTGCCGCCAGTAATCGCCGTCACCAGCTCCAACAGCGCCCCTACCACCGCGTCTGTCGTGAACAGGCTCTTCGAGGCGTAGGTCAGTGTGTGCCGTCTCGTAGGTAGGGCATCGACTGACCAGGCGAACAGGGGTCATTTTCAAGATGCTCTCCAGGCGGCTCCTCCGCGCGCGGCAACTAGATCATCGAGGCTTTTTGTGCGTGTGGTTCCAGCCTCACGGCGGGTGACAACGGGCGTGTGCAGGTACATGCCGGAACGCTCAACGGTGGGGTAGAGGCCGAGGTACTCCTGCCCCACGTTTTCGCCCTGGTAGCTCACGAGCGGCATGATCGCGACGGCCTCCGGGCCTTTGCGGCCGTCGAAGTATCCGAGCTCCCAGGGCATCCATCGGGAGGTGGTGGCGGCCTTCGTGGCCGCATAGACCATGGAGGTGCACTGTTGCATACGCTGGCGGAGGCGGTTCGCGGTGCTCTTGGTGACGTGTGCGCGGTCCAGTTCCGGGTCGTCGATCCAGTCGACATATACGCGCTTGCCCGCGCGTTGCAGGATCGTACGGACGCCGAGGATGAGTTCGGCGTCGTGGAAGCTGTGGCTGAGGAAGATGTCGAAAGGTCCCAGAAGGCCCCGCGACTTGCGGAGGACTTCGCTGGCGCCACCGAGCACGTAGAGGGCTTCGTTCTGGCCGGCCGCGCGGACCTCGGCGAGGGTGTAGTTGGTCATGAACGCAGGCTTCCTAGGGTCGGCACCATGGTGCGAGATATAGCAGCAAGCAGACGCCGACGGCCAGCATGGGCAGGTAGAACGGCGCGATCGCCCACGACTTCCAGTCCTGCCGGTCGGGCCAGTAATTTGCCTTCGCGGGTCCGTCCGGCCCGGCAACGGTGGGGTTCATCGAGAACGGAGGAAGCTGCTCCCCGCGAGCGACACGGTCGTACAGTTTGCGGAACGAGCGCTCTTGTTTGAGGTAGTTCGCGTCCAGTAGGGCGAAGACGAGCACGGCAACGATGCCGAGCACGGCGATGACCCAGTCCCGCTCCACGAACGCGTACCCGAACGCGACGGTCACAATTGGCAGCAGCCACGTCTTCGCAGACGCGGATGTGGATGCCATTCGAGACACGACGCTCTGAATGAAGTTGAGATGCTGTCGCCGGTCTTCCGCGGTCTGTATCGGCAGAGCTGTCTGTGTGCCCGCCTCGAGTGCTCCGCGGACCACGTTTGCGGTGTCGTGCTGTTGCACTTGGGATTCTGCCGCTCGGCGAGGCCAGGACAGCATCATCCGATCACCCCGCCACCTGGGGACGACATGTACATGCACGTGATTGACGGTCTGCGTCGCCGCAGCCCCGTTGGACTGGATGATGTTCACGCCCGCCGGGCGTAACGCCTGGTTCGCAGCACCAGCAACCCGGGTGACGGTGTTCATCACCGCTGCCGCCGCGTCGGGCGATAGCTCCCATAGTCGGGGCGCATGCGCCTTCGGGATGACCAGCAGGTGTCCGCGAGTCGCCGGTGCCAGAGGCGAGATCACGATTGTCGCCTCGTCCTCCATGACAACGATGGCGTTGGGATCCTCACCACGGACGATGAGGCAGAAAGGGCACGCAGCCATCACGGTCAGGCGGTCGCTCCCCGCCCGGTCCACCCTTCGATGTTGGCGGCCAAGTAGTTGTACGTCGCTTTCGAATCGATCACGCCGCGCCAATCCTTCTGTGTCGGATCGAACACGGGGATTAGATGAGAGGGCACGTCAGCCACATCGAAGGGATTTGTCCCCTCACTGTCGACCGATCCCATCGACGACAGACCATGGATTCTGACACCGAGCAGGGGGCGACCATCGGCCCAGGCCTTCTCGATCTCGTACTTCACCCACGGGCGCGTCGAGGTCTGCCGGCCGATGAGTACAGCGACGGTGCGCTTGTGCTTCATCTGCTCGTCGATCCACCGCTGTACGGCGTTCGGGCCCTGGGCTTCGATCTTCTCCCACTCCTGGGAGTTCAGAATCGGCTGCCCCTCCAGCGCACCCATCTGCTCCACGAGCTGCACCCGGTGCACGTCGTTCTTGTAGTGAAAGCTGTAGAAAACTGTCCTGGCCATCATTTCCCCCTCGCGTCGTCGCGGCACCAGTCTACGGAAACCCAGCTTCGAGACCCGGGTCTTGTCAACAGCTCATCGGGGCTGGTGCGGTGAGGGCACGCGACCGTCGCCGTCGACGTTGACCGTTATCGGACCAACGTCACATACGAACACCGTGGACAGGGGCTGAGTCGGGTCGTCGTCCACGAACCCTGCACCATCGACGTGTACTGCGCAACGATCTGCTTGTGCGTCTGCGGTGCAAGCGGTGCACGAGGCGGGGCTACGCGCACTGTTTTAAGCTGGTCGGCTGAAAAAACGAGCCGGCCAAGACCTTTCGTTGCTGTTACTGCGCCGTCGACGTAGCTTACGCCGAGACTGATGGATCGTGACCTGCGCCTCGCGGACGCTCCGATGCCGAGCGATCTGCGTCCCGTATGGGGATGATTCATCGAGGCGCCGTTTTATTTGGCGACTGCCTCTCGCAAATTACGTTGCATGCTGGCTACTGTCCCTGGGCGCAAACGTGGCGCGGCCGAGTCCTAGGACCTCGGCCGCGCCAGATGTTGTTTGTGCCACTACGAGTGAACATGCGGTAGCCGTGGCTCACCCCTAGACCGCGGCCTAGATCTGATCCAGGATGTCGATCCCTGTTCCAAGATTATTCACCAAGCAGGAAGATTACATGCAGGCTTACAGCAACCCAGGGGCTCTAGTTCGGTGCGGCGAGAGGTGGTTGAGAGTCATCAGCGGCACACCTCGTACGCTTTTGTGTAAACGACGCCGAAGGTCGGACCGAACCGAGATTGTGATGTGGCCTCAACCGGTTGCAGAAATGCTTTATGGCGAATCCTTCGCCCGGGAATTACACTCAGGCGCACCCGTCGGAGACTTGGTCGATATTCGTGGTTGACGTAATCTTCCAGGATGTCGTTTTTCCTGCACTGTTTGGATAAGTGTAGTAATGGAAGCTGGCAGTGGCGGAGTGGATCAGTGTGGTCCCGCGGTAGAAGTTTACGGTGCCGGGAGTCGCGAGCGTAGCGCGGACATAAAGAGACAGGCCCGGACCGCATTGCCTCGAACCCGTAGCGGAGGTCACGATCCGTTGCGACACCGTCTCCGCTGTCGCGGATGTTGCGCCCGCGACGCCGCCAATCACTAGCGAGACAGCGGCGGCGAGTGTTGCAAGACCAATATGCTTATGCTTTATCATCATTCACTCCTATGTGATCTGCTGAGCCGGATTTTCTGAGTTTGCCTGGCCTAAGCTAACGACGCATCTAGCGCTGCTAGTTCATCTTGAATTCGGTTTCGCTCGAGGGGGGTGAAGCGTTGAATTTGCATCGATAAAACAGCATCGGCTGCAACGGTGCTGAAGCCGAAAGCCTTCTCTACAGCAAGCCTCGCGTCAACCATGCCGCCCACTGCATTTAGACAAGCTTCTAGGAGCTTTTCCGGTTGATCAAGCACAGTGATATATGCCGCGAGAATTTCGCGGTGAATAAGTTCATGCTTTTTATCTTCTGACACAACCAGAGCGTACTCAGTAAAGAGGTCGGCCGCTAGAGGGCTGGCAGGCGGGCTGCGGTCGCGGCAGCACCGCCGCTGCGCCGCAGCGTGGATCCCGGACCGTCCTGTAAGGAAATGGTTCATCGGACGGACTGGGTTCCGTCACAATCGGCGCGGGAAGCGAGAGTGCTGGCATGGCGACAAGGTTGAAGGGCCGCCGGTGAGAGGCGACGCGAGTGATCGGTGCCGTCACTCGCGGCGCGGAAGCCTCCCCGCTTGTGCACGCAGTCGCACTGGTTGGCTCGTACGCACGCGGAGCGGAACGGATGGCCAGCGACGTCGACCTGGTCCTCTTGGCGGCCCATCCCGACGCTCTCGCAGGCTCCGTATGGTTCACGGTGTTGGAGCCTTGCGCCAAGCTGATCAGGTCGGAGCGATGGGGTCAAGTGCGCGAGCGTCGCTACCGGCTCTGGTCCGGCCTGCTCGTCGAGCTGGGCATTGCCCCTCTCTCCTGGGCTGCAGGTCCCCTCGATCCGGGTACTCGTTGTGTGCTCAACGACGGCTATCGGGTGCTGTACGACGACGGGACGTTGAGCATCGCGTCGGCGGCGGTTCATGCGGAACCAACGGACTGATAGAGGGTCGTTCACCGCGCCACTTCGGCGAGCAGGATGCGCCGCGCACGGGCGCGGGCGGCAGTGTCCCGTTAGACCCGCCCGATGAAATGCCCCGTGACGGGGCGGCTATCCGGACACTGGAGTGGTGAACCAGAAGGCGATGCTGCGCACCCGAGCCGAGGCGCTCGACGACCTCGAGCAGCAGCTGCGCTCGGAGGCCGACCTCCCGGCGGAGCGGATCGTGCGGACGGAGAACGGCTTCCGGCTGCAAGAGACGGAGACCTTCACGGTCGAGGTCTGGAAGATGCTGTTCAACTGGCGCCTCGTGGTGACGCCGCCGCACCAGCAAATCGAGACGACCCACGGGTACTGCTACTTCGGCACCGGCCTCGAGAGCTTGGCCCGCGCGGTCGTCGCCGGCCTCCAATGGGCAGACCCGATGAACACTGCTCCGGAGGGGTTCGACAAGCAGGTATTCTAACGCCGCTCTAGATCTCGGTTGCGGCGAGCTCGTCAGGTTGGGGGAGTGCCAGCGCTCGGTAGAGGGTCGTGCGGTCGACACCGAGCTTGCGTGCTACTGCTGCCTTCGGGACGCCGGCGGCGATGTCTGCTCGAGCTGCAGTGATCTGGTCGGCGTCGAGCCGGCGTTGTCGGCCTGTGTACTTCCCTGCGGCTTTCGCGATGCGGATGCCCTCGGCTTGCCGCTCGCGGATGAGGGAGCGCTCGAACTCGGCGAACGCGCCGAGCAGGTGCAGCATCAGCTGTCCGAGCGCATCGTCGCCGCCAGGTCCATAGGTCTGCTGTTCCTTGATGAACTCGACTGAGGCGCCCTTCGCGACGATCTCGTCGACGACGTCGCGAAGGTCTCGCAGCGAGCGCGCGAGGCGGTCCATCGAGGCGACTCGGACGAGGTCGCCGTCTCGGACGTAGCGGATGCAGTCGGCGAGAGCGGGTCGGTCGGTGCGGGTGGCGCCGGAGACCTTCTCTTCGAAGATCCGGTCGACGGCGCCGATCGCCTCGATCTGTCGATCGAGGTTCTGGTCGGTAGTGCTGACTCGGACGTAGCCGACCGTCTGCGTTCGTTGCGTCGCTCCTAGACCCTGACACAGATGTGTAGCGAAAGGGGGAGAAGTGACCCTACCGCTACGCGCGCCGTGAGGTCTTTCTGGTGTTGCGTTGGGGTGTACCTCATAACGACGCCGGTCTGTCGCCAAGACGCCGGCTTCGGGTCGGAAGCGTCTTGGCGACAAACAGAGGTAGACGGTTACCTGTTGAAGGGGCGGTCCAGGAGGAACGCCTTGATCAGGACCACGTGCAGCCGGTGCTGCACGTGAACCAGACGGGGTTGCCGTCGAACACGAACGTGCCCGCGATCGCTGAGGTGCCAGGGGCGTAGGTTTGCATGGAGTACGACCACGGTGCGGTGTCGTACTGGGGGTCAGTCCAGCCACCGTTGACGATGGTGCCGCTGGAGGTGTGCAGGTTCTTGACCACGTGCATGTTCGGTCCGTACCACTCGGTCCAGTTTGTTCCGCACGCGGAGGACTGCCATACAGAAAGCGTTCCTCCCATTCGGTTGTGGCTGCTCACGAGGCTCTTCGATTGGGCGCAGCCGGTGTTGTACGGGTCGGTGTTCTGATGTGCAGGAGCGGCGTTGGCGGGTGTCGCTCCACCCAGCAGGAGACCGACCGCGGCCGCGCCTGCGGCGAGCGTTGCGTAGACCTTGCGTCGGTCCAGCGTCTTGATCTTCATCACGTGTCCTCTCGGTTGATCTGTTCGTGTTCAGGCGGGCCGCTGTTGTCGCGGCCGATCCGCACGTTCGGTGGTCAGGAACCTAGCGGCGATGTTCCCGGTGCTGACGACGTTCCAGTCCACGTTGGAAAACGCGTCGGTCTGGGAAAAATCGGAAGGCGTCTGCGACCGCCCGTCGTCCTCCTCGAGTTCAGTCGTAACCCCCCGCAGGTCGGGTAGGTGGCGCCTGGTCGAGCTGTGGGGCCGCTCTCGCTAGCGGGTGTGTGACCGGCCCACCGGCTGTCACGCGCGCAGGTCATTCGCGTTCGCCGCGGGCGAAGAAAGGCCGCTTCTGGAAAACTGCGCCCTTCTCGGAATGAAGATCAGCGTTCCGAGTGGCGTCCTCGCTGCGGGTCGGCGCGACGGCGCTGTCTGCGGTTCGCGGTACCAGTGGCGAGGTGGTTTAGGTGCAGAGCTCGTCGCCGACGTCGATGGTTTCACCGTCTCGGGTGATGCTCCCGTGCGCGCAGATGCGTGTATCTGGGTCGGTTCGGAGGACCATGTGGGTGTAGGCGCCTTGAACGCTGGTCATGGTGGACTCTTGCAGCTGGTTGTCGCGGTCCGGACCGAGCGGATACACCTCGATGTGCACGCTGTTGCCGTTGCTCTGATTGTCGTTTCGAGTGATGCGTCCCCAGCCGGCTTGGCACTTGTCGGACCACATGACCTGAAGAACGACGGTCTCGATCCTGGTCTCCGACGCTGCTGGTTCTGCATCATCAATACAGCTGGTCGCTGCCGGGTCGACGCCGGTTGCGGCGGGCAGCATTAAAGAGTTTGTTGGCGTCGGCCCCGCGTCGGTGACGGTGGCGTCGCGGTCGACGATGGACGTGAGGCCAGTGGCGACGGCGGCGCCTGCCCCGAAGGCGATTGCTGCCAGGAATGCGGCTGCACGAAGCGACAGCGTCCGTTTGCCGGAACTGGAGGCGGGCGTCGGATCTGGGCCTACCGGAGGCAGCGACTCAGACGGGTTCTGTGTGCCGGCGGGGCTCTGCGATGCGGATGGAGTCGGCGGGTCGGTGTCGGGTTGGGTCTGTGAGGTTAATTCGGCTCGTCTGTCCAACCATGGGCTGGGGTCTCTGCCGAATGCGCGGATGAGCGAGTCGAGGGTGCGTTCTGATGGCAGCGTTCTTCCTTTGAACGCTGCAGAGAGGGCGGATTTGGAGATCCCCGTGCGTTCCTCGAGGTCGCGGAGGATTGGACTGCCCACCTCCAGCTTCAGCTTTCGTAGGTCGGAGGCCAGCAAGCGGATCTTCGCGTCTCGTTCCGGCGAGCTGCTCTCCTGCATCGTCGGCCCCTTTTCCTCGATCGCGCTCTCGGTGCGACCCTCAAGTTACCCGAGCCCGCATCTCGCGGTCTGGGCACCGTCTTGGGGCTATTGCAGGAAGAGCGAAGGGGCCTGCCTCTCCAGCAGGTAGGTCTCGAGGTCGGAGATGAGCAGCGGTACGCCTGCTCGCTGCGGGGTGCTGTGGTCGGTGTAGAAGTAGAGCCGACGTACGCCCTTCTCGCTGTGCTGTTGAGCGAGCTGCTGCGCTTCTTCGGTCGTCAGCAGCCAGACAAGATCCCGCTCCAGGTAGGTGAACGCCAGGAGTTCGGCGCGCGTGTCGTGCGGGAAGGTCCACCCGAGTGCCATGCGACCTCGACCGCCGGCGGGCGTGCTCAGCTCGACCGACTTGACCTGCACGGTGGTGGCAGAGCCGGTAGCTGGCGCGTGCACCACAAGGTCGATGCCGGAATCGGTGGTGAGGCGAGCACTGTCGATTCCGAGTTTGAGCAGTTGGTACTGCACAAGCAACTCACCCGCAGCGCCAATGTGCTGCGTGGTTCGCCGGGTGATGTCGTTCATCTGCCCGATTATCCAGCGAAAGCATTGGGCACACGCGTACCTGTCGGGGTCCCGCTGTCCACCTGTGTGCAGGCCAGCCCCAGCGAGAGCTGGGCTGTGCACAGGTGGTCAGGGGGCGTCCGTGAACGACCCATCCCGAGCCTCACCAGAGTCGAATTGACCGAGGCTCCGTCCGGTCGATTTGAAGGCGTCACATCGCTACTGGCGGAGGCGTTTCCTGCATCGGTGGGGTACGGAGGAGCCCCGCGAGCACGACTGCTCGAGCGGGGTTTCCTATGCGACGAGGGGGGTCGTCGTGCGCGATCAACCTACTCGTTCGGCCACGACGCCAGGGCGTCGCGGGGGACGATCGTCGGCACTCCGTCGACGGTCTGGATCGTCGTGCCGGGCTCTCCGAGTCCGGCGGCGTGGGCGATCGCCGCGAGGACCAGCCGCGTGTGTTCGAGGTCGAGCCCGGCGACGTCCTCTCGGAGGTCGACGGGGACGCCTTGCCCAAGGGACGAGGCGATCCGCGCGACGCGCTGTTCGCCTCCGCTGAGCGCTCCGATTTCGTAGCCGAGGCGGTCGAAGTCGACTGCGCTCGTCTGCCAGGCGTTGTCGGTCTTGACCCATGGAGCGCCCGTGTACACGAGACCCGATCGGATCAGCAGTTCGACGGCGGCCGTGAGCGGGTTGGCCCCCTCCGCCCAGGCGCGGATCTGACCGTGGAGCGCGGCGGAGACGTCGTCGGTCATGCCGCGTTCTCGATCGACGCGGAGCTGTCGCTCTCGGTCGACTCAGCGGTGGTTCCCTCCGCCGAGGTCGTGCGTCGCGAGCGGGTGACGCGAGCGCGAGTCTGCTCGGGTCGCGGTACTCCTGCTGCGCGGAGTTCCTTCTCCGACCAGCCGGCGGCGAGGGCGTCTGCCCATGCCTTGCTGTGCCGGTTCTGCGCGTCGCTGAGGGTGGCGCGTGCGGTGTCGGTGTCGTTGGCTGCGGAGACGATCGTGCGGACCGCCTCGACGCGCTTCTCGACGCTCTGTTCGAGCAGTCGTCGAGCGGACCGCCTCGACGCGCTTCTCGACGCTCTGTTCGAGCAGTCGTCGGGCGGCGTCGGCGGCGTCGTCAGGGTTCCTCGTGTGCTCGCTCATGCGGAAAGGCTAGCCGCCACCACCGTCATCCGGAAGGCGCGGAATCGACGTCCCGGCTTCGGCTCCGCCAGCCGGGCTGCTCGGATGTCCTTCGGACCCCGAGTTGCACCCGAGCTGCGCTCTGGGTGAAAAGCAGTTTTTGGAGCAAGCTATAGGTTTACCCGTGGTAAACCGCTTGCACCCCTTCCGCTGCGCGGCCGGGTCGGCGCATACTGGTCGTATGGTCCCCGCCTGGGGGCGGGTTCGCTGCGCTGGGCCGGAAGGACGGTGAGGTTCGTGTCGGAGTCATCCCGCGAGGGTCGGTTGTTCGGCCGGCGCCGTCGCGCGAACGTCCCGGGTGTTGCTGCGCGGTCGAAGCGGTACGAGGTGTCGGTGACACCCGAAGAGGACGCGCATCTGCGCGCCCGTGCCGAGGTGTTGGAAGTGACGGTGCCGCGGCTGCTGTTCGAGTCCGCGATGAACGCCCAGGTGCGTACGGACACGGAGTGGCGGTTGGTGGGTGCTGAGCTGATGCGCGCCTCGAAGCTGTTGCAGAAGACGTCGGACAACATGAACCAGCTCGCACGGTTCGCGAACAGCACGGGCCAATTTCCGGCCGAGGCTGTCGAGGCTGCGGAGGAGTACCGACGGGTGCGCCGGCGGATTGAGGCGACGTTGGATCGGCTGGCCGGGCTGTGAGGACGAACATCACGCGGGGGACCCGGATGCGTGGCCTGATGGGTTACCTGGCCGGTCCCGGCAAGACGAACGAGCACGAGGAGCAGCACCTCATCGCGGGGGATTCCGCGATCATGGCTGAGTACGGCCACGAGGTTCTGGATGGTGCAGCGGCTCTCGCGATCGCGAAGGATCTCGATCGTCCGCGCGAGTTCTTCGGCGTCGAGGTGACGCGCAATAAGGTGCGTACCGACGAGAACGGCGAGGCGGTCCGGGACTCGGCCGGCGCGATCGTGAAGGATCGCGTGGCGGCTGATGTGTGGCATTGCTCGCTGTCGCTGGCGGCGGAGGAGGGCCAGCTCACCGACGAGCAGTGGGGCCGAATCTCGACCGACTTCGTGCAGCGGATGGGCTTCGCTGGTGAGGACATCGGCAAGGCTGAATGCCGGTGGGTTGCGGTGCGTCACGGCCTGTCGAAGAACGGCAACGACCACGTACACATCGCCGTGTCGCTGGTGCGCGAGGACGGCACGAAAGCGTCGGTGCACAAGGACTACGAGCGATCGCAGACGATCAGCCGCGAGTTGGAGCGCGAGTACGGGTTGCAGGTCTACCAGGCGCCGGAGCGCGAGTTCCCGGAGCGCGGTGTGCGGCCGGGAGCGCGTGAGTCCGCTGCGCGTCGCGGGCACGTCGAGCCGGACATGCAGCGCCTCGAGCGCGCCGTACGCGCGGCCTCGTCCGCGTCCCAGGATGAGAGCGAGTTCGTTCGTCGTCTGCGTCAGGGCGGGGTGCTGGTGCGCCCTCGATTCGCGACGGGCCGTGACGATGTGATCGCCGGCTATTCGGTGGCGCTGCGGCCGACGAACGGCGAGAAGGCGATCTGGCACGGTGGCGGCCGGCTCGCTCGCGATCTGACGTTGCCGGAGCTGCGGAAGGGCTGGCCGGATCAGCCGGAGTCCGCGTCGGATGCGGCGTCCGAGTGGCGCGCGACGGCGAAGAATCCTTGGCAGTACACGCCGGTCAACCGGGGCAGGGAAGTGGCGGAGCCGGCGCCGGAGCTGTTCGAGGCGTACGCCGCGGACATGGACCGGCTGCACGACTACATCAGGTCCGTGGACCCCTCCGACAAGGCGACGTGGGCGCACGTCGCGCGCGAGACGGCGGGCGCTTACGCGGCGTGGTCCCGGCGCATGGAGCCCACCCCGGGACCGCTCGCGGACGCTGCGCGATCGCTGGCCCGGTCGGCGCACCTGCGGGCGCACGAGACGACTCCGCGACCGGCAGGCATGCCGTCGAGCTCCGCGTCGACCGCGCTCATCCTGGCGGCGGCGGGGAAGAACAAGAACGCGGCCGCGGAGCTGCTGCTGTTCCGTCAGCTCGCGAAGACCAGTCACGCGATCATGAGCGCCCACAAGGCAGCCGGAGACGCCCGCCGATCGGCGGAGCTATCGTCCACCTTGCAGCGCCAGTTGACGCAAGTCCGCGACGGCTACTCCACTCGCATCGCATCGGTGAAGGCAGCGGAGCGCGAACAGCAGTGGCAGGCACTCCCGGATGAGTTGAAGGAGAACCGCCGGCTCACGCAAGCGTCGTTCGGTTCGGGTAGCCCGGTGCCGACGACGCTGACGAAGCGCGAGCAGGAAGCTGCGGATCAGCTCGCACGCCGAGCCCGCGAGAGCCGCACCCAGCCAGGTTCCGATCGCGGCGATCGCGGCCGATGACCCGCACCAGGCAGAACAACGAGGAGACCCCATGAGTGACGACGACGAGGTAGGCCAGGAGGTCGGTCAGAACGTCCGGATCGCGTTGACGATCGCCCTGCAGATGGGCGAGAAGTTTGCCCGGCTGCGCGAGGAGCTGGCCCGCGACGCGCAGGCCCGTTCCGCAGCGCAGGCGCGCGAGCTGTCCGCGCGGTTCGACGCCGAGCGCGGCGCTGCACGAGCGACGTTGCAGGTCGTGGACCGGCCCGACTGGTGGGAGAAGGCGAGCGTTCAGGACATCGCGAAGATCGCAGAGACGGCGCAGGCGTGGAAGAACCACGACCCGGTCGCGGAGCGCGCCGCGGTTGTCGTGCAGCGCGAAGTGCTCGACCGCTATGGCGTTGACACAGCTGTGCTGCGCGACGCGGCCGGTCAGGGGAAGTCGGAGCTGGACCTGGCGAAGGAATGGGCCGCGGGCTCCGCGCCGGAGCACTACCACCGCCACGACGACGACCGCCTCACTATGCAGGTGGGCGATCGCGCGGAGCCGGACGTGAACGCGGAGCGCGCTCTGATCACCGACTATCGCGCCGCGCTCGCGGGCGACGCCGGCACCCTCGAACTCTCCGCGGCCGAGGAGTGGAAGCGCGACACCGACCCGGCCGGGTTCCAGGACTACCGCGTGCAGACGTCGATCGACTGGAACGACGCCGGCCAGGTGTCCACCCCGGACCCCGCGGCCGTCGCCGCTGCACGAGCGGGGCTCGTGGAGGAGTGGAAGGACGCGGTGGCTCCCGAGCGTGCTCGAGCGGCAGCAGAGGTCACCGAAGCGCAACTGCTGATCGCGGAAGCCGACCGGCTCGACCGCGCGAACGACGCCCGCGGCCAGGACGCCGCTCGAGAAACCTCCGGCGCCTCCGACGTCGACAACGGTCGCGCGGAGATGGCTGCACAGCTCGAAGATCGCGCGAACGACTACGACCGCGATGCGGCAGCCGGAGGCACTGCCGACGCGAATCCCGACGAGCTGCGCGAGCTCGCCGCCGACGCACGTGCTCAGGCACAGCTTTTCCGCGACGACGCCCCCACGGAGCGCCAGGACGCGGCTCAGAGTCCCAACGCGGCTACCGGAAACGCCACGCCTCCCGCGTCTGATCCTCGCGCGTCAGCGGCGCGCGAGGCCGGTGAGGCTTCCTACGACAGCGCGGACCGCCGGCAGTCGATGATCGCGGCGATGGAAGCCAAGGGGGTCCCGCCGCACGCGATCGAAACGCGCATGAGCGCCGACGCCGCGCATGCCACCCCCGCCAACGCCGCGGTGTCCAGCACCGCCCGGGGCGGCTCCATTCAGCAGACGCGCCGCACCCGCGGCAGGGGTCAGGGAGCGGACCGTAGCGACCTCGGACGCTGAGGCACGCCACGCAAAGAAGGGGAGCATCCAGTCGGATGCTCCCCTTCTTTGTTGCCCTGAGCTGCGGATCTCATCGCTTCGTGGCGGTGTCCTGACACGGCTTCGTGTCGCATCTCGCAAAGTGGTTACATCGCTGCGCTCCCGCGGGCCTCGTGGGCCTGCTGGTGGCGGTAGAGCGTCGCGCGACTCCATCCAACGAGGCGGGCGGCGTCTTCGGCGGTGCGGCCGCGCGCTCGAGCGTCCGCGGCGACCGCAAGCTGAGACATCTTTCCGAGACAGCCGACGTCCCGAGAACTTGGACCCGCTGAGCGCAGAACGACGGCCGGACGGTGCGTCTCAGAAAGGTACTGTTTTTCGAAACCTAGATCGCGGCGCAGCGCCGGCGGGGTGTCTTCGCCGCGTGCGGCTAGTTGGCGGCTGTCAGTTCGAGCAGACCGCGCACCTGGAAGGGCATTATCTCCACCAAAGAAAGCGCCGTGTTTGTTCGCACCACACCCTCCACCGAGAGCATGGCCCTCGTAATGGAGTGAAGATGCTGCGGATCACGCGCCACGACCTTCACAATCAGGTCGGCATCGCCAGTAGTCGCATTCATCTCAACGATCTGAGGGATCTCCGACAACTGCGCGATGGCCGTTGCGTCGGAGGCTTGACTCACCGCGATCGACACGAAAGCGACGAGCGGATGCCCTAGTGCCGCTGGGTCCACCCGTTTGCTGAACGACCCGAGCGCTCGCTGCTCCCTCAGCCCCCTCAACCGGGCGTGAACAGTGTTACGCGCCACGCCCAGGGTCCGTGCGATCGCCAGCACGGTAGCATCCGGATCGCGATCCAACTCGAGCAGGATTCGAGCGTCAAGGCCGTCGATCTGGTTCACACTGCGCATCATGTCACGTAATTCAACCAGTAGCAGGTCAAATGACCACCTACTTATCCGCCTGTCGCGCCGCGTATGCAGACTGCGCACACTAGGCGAATGTGCACCGTCTCTCCTGCGACGGCAACGCCGGTCGGTCCATCTGCCCGCGCCGCCGTTCTCGCTCTTCCTGCTTATGTGCCTGGCCGCCGGACGCCGAGCGCGTTCACCGCGGCGCTGGCCTCAAACGAAAGTCACTACCCACCGTTGCCTTCGGTACTCGAGGCGATGGAGAAGTCCGCCGGCGGGTTGAACCGCTATCCCGATCCCTCCGCGATGGAACTGCGCAGTCGTATCGGCGCCTACCTGGGCGTCACCACCGACGAGGTCGTCGTCGGTGCAGGCAGCCTCGGCGTCCTCCAGCAGATCGTCACCGCACATTGCGACCCAGGTGACGAGGTGGTGTTTGCCTGGCGTTCGTTCGAGGCGTATCCCCTCGTTGTTCGCCTTGCCTCGGCTGTGCCGGTGCCGGTGCCGCTGCGTGCAGATGAAGCTCACGACCTCGACGCTATGGCTGCAGCTATTACACCGCGCACTCGCGTCGTGGTGCTCTGCACGCCCAACAACCCCACCGGGGTGGCGCTTGGCGAACCAGAGCTTGAGCGGTTCCTCGAGGCTGTGCCGCCTCACGTGCTGGTGGTGATCGATGAGGCGTACATCGAGTACGGGAAACGCGGGGAGAGCGCGGACGCGATCGCCCTCTATCGACGCTGGCCGCAGGTTTGCGTGCTCCGCACCTTCTCGAAAGCGCATGGACTCGCTGCCCTCCGCGTCGGATACGCAATCACCCGCCCCTCTCTCGCCGACGGGCTGCGCCGCTCTGGTCTCCCTTTCGCCGTTAACACCCTCGCTCAGCACGCCGCAATCGCGTCGATCGACGCGACCGACGCGATGCGCGACCGTGTCGACGCCGTCGTCACCGAACGCACCCGGATGATCACCGCTCTCCGCCTAGCAGGCTGGACCACTCCCGACAGCGCCGCCAACTTCGTTTGGCTTCGCGCATCGGACGACCTCCGCGAGCGGCTCGTCGCGCATCTCGCCGAGCAGGACATCCTGGTGCGCGGATACGGCGGCGACGGGGTCCGCGTGACTGTCGCCGACCGAGCGGCGAACGACCGCGTACTTACCGCCCTTGGCGCCACCGCCTCGTGGACCCATCCGTGACGCGCCTCCGCTCGACATGATTGCCAGACGCTGCCCCGAACACGGCGACGCATGCCCGTAATCCGCTCGCGCACTCCCTACTTGAGGACGTGCTCGGCCTACTGACCGGCACCTTCATGGCAGCGATCGGCTTGTATCTGCTGAGATCCGTCGGCGCCGTCACCGGAGGAACCGCGGGCCTCTCGTTGCTGCTGAGCTATCTGGTACCCGTCCCCTTCGGAGTGCTGTTCTTCGCCGTGAACGCGCCCTTCTTCGCCCTCGCGGTGTGGCGCAAGGGCTGGAACTTCACTCTCCGAACCGCGCTCAGCGTGGCTCTGACATCGGTGTTCTCCTCGCTCATCCCACTCGCTGTGGCGTTCGATCGACTCAATCTGACATTCGCCGCCGTCACCGGCAATTTGCTGGTCGGAGTGGGACTGCTCGTGCTGTTCCGACATCGTGCAAGTCTCGGCGGATTCAACATCTTGGCCCTGCTCGGCCAGGAACATTTCGGTTGGAGGGCGGGCTATACACAGATGGCAATAGACCTAGCAGTCGTACTAGCTGCATTCGCCGTGACGACCCCGCTCACTGTGCTGATCTCTGCCGCCGGAGCCGTGGTACTCAATCTCGTGCTCGCGCTGAATCACCGACCCGGCCGTTACATCGGTACGTGACAGGAACCCAGCGTCAAGAGAGGGTGTCCGGCAAGCAATTGGCGCTCTCCGGGTGTCGTTCGCAAACGGGAGCCAGCTCTGAGCGGCGGCGGCTGTCACGCTGGGTCCGTCCCACTAGCTCTTCCTCGAGCGACTTTTTCCCCGGATCAGCCACCTGTTCAAGGTCGACGAAGTCGAGACGATGGCTGACGCGTCGTGGGGCCGCCGCCAGCGTTCTCGTCATCGGTACCTGGCCGGCGTCGCCGAGCGCTCACAGAACGCCGCCTTCGAACGAGCAAGTCCACAGTTGGGATCTGCGCCTACTGGTCTGCGGGCTATCGGTTGAGACGCATCGCCACGAGACGGTCGGCGGCGGCGACGGTGGTGATCGAGCTGGAGTGGGCTTCGTCGAAGACGGTCGCGAGCGTTCGACCGATCGCGTCGATACGGGCGAGGCGGTTGCTCTCGGTGTCGTCCTCCGCTCCGAGGAAGATGACGCCGCCGGCGTTGACGAGGTAGTCGGGTGCGTAGAGGATGCCGCGCTTCGTGAGCTGCTCCGCGCCGTCCGGGTCGGCGAGCTGGTTATTGGCCGGTCCGACTACTGCCGACGCGGCGAGCTCGTTGATCACAGTGGGCGAAAGCATTCCGCCGACTCCTGCCGGTACGAAGACGTCGGCCGGGATCTGGTGAGCGGTGGCGGGGCTGACCCAGTCGGCCCCGAGGGAGCGTGCCAGGTCTTGCTTGGCCAAATTGATATCAGAGAGTGTTAGATGGGCGCCTTCGGCCGCCAGCTGCGAGGCGAGATGAGTGCCGACTTGTCCCAGGCCGACGATCGTAATGCGGAGTTCCCGGACGTCGGTAGTCCCGGTAATGCGGCGAACGGTCTCGCTGAGTGCCGAGTAGACACCGCGGGCAGTGTAGGCGGCCGGATCGCCGAGTCCACCAACCTCGGTGGGCAGGCCGATGACGTGAGTCGTCTGCTCGGAGACGACCGCCATATCCGTTGAGGTCGTTCCGACGTCCTCGGCGGTGCGGTAGGTTCCGCCGAGGGATTCGACGATGTCGCCGAGGTCAAGGAACGCGTCGCGACGCTGCTGTCCAGCGAGCGTCGCGCCGAGAGGCAGATGGATCACAGATTTGCCTCCGCCTGCATGAAGTCCAGCGAGTGCGTTCTTGGAGGTCATGCCTCGAGAGAGGCGAAGCGCGTCCGCGAGAGCGTCACTCCAATTCGAGTAGTTCCATACTCGGCAGCCGCCTATTGCCGATCCGAGCGCCGTGCTGTGGACAGCGGCGATGATCGTCAGGCCGGAGCGGCGTCCAGTCTCGACGACCACGCGCTCGTGGTCGAAGGTCGCTGCGGTGGGCGCGGCTTCCGTAAAGGAGCCGCTGGTGATGCTGCTGGTCATGAGGGGGTCCTTGGGTGTTGGGGGCTCCGCGAGTTGCCGGCGAGTTTCAGCGCAGGCCACGAGCGATGCGATTGAGGAGTTCGGGGGCGTCATCGCGCGAGAGCGAGACGTGGATGAAGGCGGCAACGGTGCCGTCGGCGACGGCGAGGGCGGAGTCGAGCGCCTCGAGCGTCGATACCGAAAAGATGTGCTTGGGTTGCATCCCAAATGCGGCGGCGATCGCCGGCCACTTCCACGAGACCACGTCTTGATACACCGCGTCCGGACTGAGGATCAGGCGCTCCACGGTGTACCCGTTGTTGTCGAGCAAGAAGATCGTCGGCGTGAGCTTGCGGTCGACGATCGTTGCGAGTTCCTGGATCGACAACTGTGCCGACCCGTCGCCAATCAGAAGGACCGCTTCGCGCTTCGGCGCTCCCAGAAGGACACCCATCGTGGCAGGCAGGGTGTACCCGATTGAGGACCAGATCGGTTGTCCGAGAAGATCGCAGTCATTCGGCAGTGCCATTCCGACCGCTCCGTAGAAGGACGTACCGGCCTCCGCCACGACAGTGGTTCCCGGCCGGACCCACCGTTGGACTCGTGGCCAGAACGCCGCATGGGTCAGCGGTCCATCGACGCTTTGTGTGAGGGCCGGAGCACCAGATTGCTTTTCACGAGCGGAGAGATCGCGGTCGCCGCGGCTCTCCAGGATCCCGTCGAGCGCGCGGAGCGCGTCGTCGAGGAAGACGTCGTAGAACACCTCGTCACCGATCCGAGCGTTATCGAGGTTCAGGGCGATCGCGCTATGCGGGTCGAAGCCGTGGGTGAAAAAGCCAGTCAGAAGGTCCGTCAGCACGACGCCGGCCAGAATCAGCGGTTCAGCCCGATCGATCAGTGTGCGAGTGCGTTCGGACTCAGTGTGCACTCCGGAGTAGACCCCGAGGTTGGCTGGATGGGACTCGTCCAGAATGGCTTTTGACGCGCTCTGGGTGGCCACGTGCACCTGTTTGTGGTCGGCGATGGAGCAGATGACGCTCTCAAGTGCTCGCCGATGCGCGAGAGGCCCCACGAGGATGCGTACGTCGGCGCTGGAAGCGAGTGCTGCCGTCAGGAGCTCGGTGAACGACCTGAGCTGTTCCGGATCACTTACCCGAGCGCGGAGGGGACGGTCCAAGGCGCGACGTGACACTTGAAGCCGAGCGACGTCCGCGGGGATGCCGAGGTAAACCGGCTTGGACGAGTTGACCGCGGCGAGTAGTGCCCGATCGATGGTGCTCGTCGCACCGACGGCACGAACGGTGGTCGCCATCGCTGTGACCTCGCGCTGAGCCCTGACGAAGTGTTCAAAGTCGCCATCGACGAGGGTGTGGTGCAACAGGGTCCCCGAAGCCTGTGCGCTGGTCGTCGGCATGCCGACGACATGGACGACGGGAACACTTTCGGAAAAGCTGCCCGCGATCCCGTTCATCGCAGACAGCTCTCCGACCCCGTAGGTGGTGACGATGGCGCCGATACCGCGACGGGCACGCGCGTACCCGTCAGCCGCGTAGGAGCCGTTCAGCTCGTTGGTCGTGCCCACCCACTCGACGTCGTCGACCTGAAGCATCTCGTCGAGCAGGGCGAGATTGAAATCGCCAGGCAGGCCGAATAGGTGCTGGACACCGAGCTCTCGAAGACGCGCGGCGAGATAGTACCCGACAGTGACCGTCTTGGTGGCAGCCGAAGATCCATTCATGCGGCCTAGGCAAGCACCGCCCTTGATTATGCACAATCGACTCGCCCGAGAATGATCGTTCTGTTCAGCCTGGGCCGTCCTGAGTGTCATAACATGTGCAGTATGACCAACCTGGATGAAACGGATCGGCGCATCTTGCGCGTGCTCGACCTGGATGCTCGGGCAAGCGTGCAGTACATCGCGGAGACGTTGAGACTGGCTCGGGGTACCGTTCATGCTCGCATCGACCGGTTGCGGGGCAGTCAGGTGCTCGGAGCGCATTCGCTTCGTATCGATCCCGGAGCGCTCGGCCGACCACTGCGCGCCATGGTCACAGCGGAGGCAGATCAGAATGAACTGGACGACATGATCGCTGATCTGCAAAAAATTCCGGAAGTGATCGAATGCCTCGCCGTCGCCGGCGCGAGCGATCTGATGATCGAGATCGTCGCCCATGACGCTGATGACATATACGTCATCACCCAACGCATCATGAAGTGCCGCGGTATCCGACGGACCGCGACGTCGATGGTGCTCCGCCACCTCATTACACGTCGGAAGGAACAGCTGCTTTAGTTCCGTACGCTGCGGAGCGGTCCCGGGTCACTACGCGATCCTTTGACGGGCAGATTCACTCGTTCATTTCGGCCGCGATGCCCGGACTGGGCAGTGGGTGTGCGCGCACCTGTTGAGCAATCCGGGAAGGGTCCCCGATCCCGTCAAAGGTCAAGCGCACGGAGCGTACTCCGGTGGACGATCTGCCGCCGCTGATCCCGGGACGAGGACGCGACGGTGACCGCGACCGATGACAGAACCGATCACCACGAAGGGGAGCGACCATGAGTGACGCAGACGACGGCGGCGTCGAGGAAGACCTCAACGCGGCCGCACGCACAGCACTGACCGTGGCGATGCAGATGGGCGAGAAGTTCGCGCGACTGCGCGAGGAAATGGCCCGGGACGCGCAGCGTCGAGATACCGACGCCGCGCCGGGAGCTGTCGACCCGGTTCGAGGCAGAGCGCTCCGTCGCCCGAGCGCAGCTCGACGTCGTGAACCAGCCCGAGTGGTGGAACAACGCCACCATCCCCGACATCGCCCGAGTCGCCGAAACGGCGACCGCGTGGAAGAACTTCGAGCCCGCCGCAGCCGCGGCGTCTGACGTCATCGCGCGAGAGGTCCAGGAGCGCCACGGGGTGGACGTCACCACCCTCGTAGCCGACGAGCGGGCCAGGGCCGGCGAGGAGCGCACGGAGGCCGTGCAGCTCATCGCGGAAGCCGACCGGCTCGACCGTGCAGCCACCCCGACCGAAGACCGCGACCGTCCTACGGATGTCATCGACCAGCTCGACCGTGCGGCGCGGGCGCCGGATCAGGACGCGCAACGCGGCGTCGACGGAGCGGACAACCCGAGCGAGCAGCGTTCTCAGTCGGCCAATGGTGATCAGTCTCGGCAGGGTTCCGCGGAGTCCACGGCGCTGCGCGCTGACGCCGGTAACGCCTACGACAGCGCCGAACGCCGCGAGGCGTACGCGGCGAGCCTGGCAGGCCCCCGCGTCAGCGCTGAGGACATCACCGTGCGCATGCGCGCCGCCACCAATCAGGGCCGGCCCCCGCAAGACGCCGTGACCTCACCGAGCCGCAGCGGCAACCGCACCGCCGCACCCCGCCACGTCCTCACCCGCACCCGGGAACGTGGCGACAGGAGCCGCTGAACACTAGAAAGTTAGCGGGCCGGGGTCTCAGCCCGGTCGTCATCCTGATCAACAATGCGCGGGCTACACCGTCGAGCGGGCCATCCGGAGCCCTACGCCGCCTATCAGGACATCACGCGATGGAACTGTCACGCGGTCGTCGAAGGGCTCCTGCCGGATGAGGCAACGGTGAACCGCACGGCGCGGACGGCTACGGAACTCCGCGCGGCCCTCCAGCTCGCGACGGAGCGGGACGACTCAGTGGTGTTCATCGAGGTCGTCACCGACGCCCACGACATCCCGCCCCTGCTCGCGGCGATCGACCGCAGGCTGGCCGCGACCGCCGCGACCGCCTCCGCCGGGCCGCGGCTCGGCTAGCCCCTGATCCGCTCCGCGATGGCGCGGCCGAGCTGCACGGTGGAGCCGGTACCGCCGAGATCGGGCGTGAGCGGCGCCGAGTCCGGCCCCTCGGCCAGCACAGCCTCGATGGCGCCGAGCACGGCGGCGGCGGCGGCGGGGTGACCGAGGTGCTCGAGCATCATGGAGCCCGACCAGATCTGCCCGATCGGGTTCGCGATGCCCTGCCCCGCGATGTCCGGCGCCGAGCCGTGCACGGGCTCGAACAGGCTCGGGAACAGCCCCTCGGGGTTGATGTTGGCGCTCGGCGCGATGCCGATCGTGCCGGTGCAGGCTGGCCCGAGGTCGGAGAGTATGTCGCCGAACAGGTTCGACGCCACCACCACATCGAACCAATCGGGGTGCAGCACAAAGTTCGCGGCGAGAATGTCGATGTGGAACCGGTCGTTCCGCACGGCGGGGAACGACGCCGCCATCTCGGCCACCCGCTCGTCCCAGTAGGGCATCGTGATGGAGATGCCGTTGCTCTTCGTGGCCGAGGTGAGGTGCTTCTTCGGCCGGCGCTCGGCGAGCTCGAAGGCGTAGCGGAGCACCCGGTCGACACCCACCCGGGTCATCACCGTCTCTTGCATCACCACCTCGCGCGAGGTGCCCTCGAAGATCTTGCCGCCGATGGAGGAGTACTCGCCCTCGGTGTTCTCGCGCACCACGTAGAAGTCGACGTCGCCGGGCACCCGCCCGGCGAGCGGGCTCCGCACCCCGGGCATGAGACGGCACGGCCGGAGGTTCACGTACTGGTCGAACGAGCGGCGGAACTGCAGCAGGCTGCCCCAGAGCGAGACGTGGTCGGGCACGACGTCCGGCCACCCGACGGCACCGAAGAAGATCGCGTCGAACCCCTCCATCTGCGCGAACCAGTCCTCGGGTAGCATGCGGCCGTACTCGAGCCAGTAGTCGGCGCTCGCGAAGTCGAACGAGGTGAACTCCAGCGAGAGGTCGAAGGCGCGGGCCGCGGCCTCGAGGGCGCGAAGCCCCTCGGGCACCACCTCCTTGCCGATGCCGTCTCCCGCGATCACGGCGATGCGGTGGGTGCGTGGGGTGCTGATCATCGTGGGCCCTTTCAGAGAACCGGTCGGAGTTCGGGGTAGTGGCACGCCACGAGCCCCGCGCCGCCCGGCACGGACTCCAGCGCGGGCGTCTCGGTGGCGCAGCGGTCGGTGGCCTTCCAGCACCGGGTGCGGAAGCGGCATCCGCTCGGCGGGTTCGCCGGGCTCGGCACATCGCCCTGCAGCACGATGCGGTCGCGGGCGCGCTCCCGCCGAGGATCGGGGATCGGCACGGCCGACAGCAGCGCCTGCGTATACGGGTGCAGCGGCCGCTCGAACAGCTCGTCCACCGGCGCCTGCTCCACGATTCGGCCGAGGTACATCACGGCCACGTGATCGCTGAGGTGCCGCACCACCGAGAGGTCGTGGGCGATGAAGACGTAGCTGAGCCCCAGCTCGTCCTGCAGATCCTCCAGCATGTTCATCACCCCGGCCTGCACGCTCACGTCGAGTGCGCTCACGGGCTCATCGAGCACGATCACCTCGGGCTCCACGGCCAGGGCGCGGGCGATGCCGATGCGCTGGCGCTGCCCGCCCGAGAACTCGTGCGGGTACCGGTTCGCGAAGGCCGCGTTGAGCCCCACCATCTCGAGCAGCTCGCCCACCCGCTCATCACGCCGCCCTCGGTGCAGGCCGTGGATCTCGAGCGGTTCGGCGATGATCGAGCGCACTGTCATTCGCGGGTCGAGCGAGGCGTAGGGATCCTGGAACACCATCTGCACACGGCGCCGCACCGACGCCAGCATGTCCTTCCGCCCGCCCGAGATGTCGTCGTCGCTGAGCAGGATGCGCCCGCTATCGATCGGGTGCAGCCGCACGATCGAGCGGCCGAGCGTGCTCTTGCCGCAGCCCGACTCACCCACGATGCCGAACGTCTCTCCGGCCTGCACGGCGAAGCTGACGCCCGAGACGGCTTGCACCGTGCCGGTGCGCCGCCGCAGCACGCCCGATCGGATCGGGTACTCCTTGACGAGGTCCTCGACCTCCAGTGCGATGGTCACAGACCGCTCCTCTCAGGTCGCGGCGCAGCATCCGGGCCCCGGATCTCATCGATCCGCAGGCAGGCCGCCGAGTGCGTGGCCGTCAGCCTCCGTGGAGCCACCGGTGCCACGTCGCAGACCCCCGTCACGGCGTGCGGGCAGCGCGGAGCGAACCGGCACCCCGGTGGCAGCGCCGTCGTGCTCGGCGGCCGGCCCGGGATGAACGTGAGCCGGGCGTCGTCCGTCCGTCGGTCGAGCGTGGGCAGCGAGTCGAGCAGCCCGCGGGTGTACGGATGCACGGTCTCGTAGAAGATGGGTTCGACGTCGGCCTCCTCCATGGTGCGCCCGGAGTACATCACCAGCACGCGGTCGGCGAGCCCGGCCACAACGCCCAGGTCGTGGGTGATGAGGAGCACGGCGGCACGCGTGCGCTCCTGGATGCGCCGCAGCACGTCGAGGATCTGCGCCTGCACCGTCACGTCGAGCGCGGTCGTGGGCTCGTCAGCGATCAGCACGTCGGGGTCGTTGGCGACGCTCATCGCGATCATCACGCGCTGCCGCATGCCGCCGGAGAACTCGTGTGGGTACTGGTCCACGCGCTGCGTGGGCGAGGGGATGCCTACGATGTCGAGCAGCTCGACCGCACGGGCCTTCAGTGCCGCCTTCGACACGGTCGAGTCGTGCACGCGCACGGCCTCCTCGAGCTGGGCGCCCACCGTGAGCACGGGATTGAGCGAGGCGAGCGCATCCTGGAAGATCATCGCGACGCGGTTGCCGCGCATCTCCCGCAGCTGCCCCTCAGGCATGCCTACGAGCTCCCGGCCGCGGAATCGAATCGAACCGGTCACCGTGGCCTTCTTCGGCAGGAGGCCCAGCACCGCCATCGAGGTCACGCTCTTGCCCGATCCCGACTCACCCACGATCCCGAGGGTCTCGCCCTCGTGCAGGGTGAAGCTGAGGTCGTCCACAGCGGTCGCCGGCCCGCCGTCGGTGTCGAAGACCACGGTGAGGCCGGACACCTCGAGCAGGGGCGCCGATGGATCGAATTGGTTGAGCATCCGCTGCCCTCTCAGTGCTTCGCGTGGGGGTCGAAGGCGTCACGCAGGCCATCGCCAATAAAGTTGACGCACAGCACGGTCACCAGGATGAACAGGCCCGGGAACACCAGCAGGTACACCTGCGAGGTGCCGAGCAGCCCGGCCGCCTGGCTCAGCATGTTGCCCCAGCTGGACTGCGGCGGCTGCACGCCGAAGCCCAGGAAGCTGAGGGTCGATTCGAGGATGATGGCGGTCGCCACCGAGAGCGAGATGTTCACCGCTATGACGCCCGCGAGGTTGGGCAGCATGTGCCGCACCAGGATGCGCATTGTCGAGGCGCCGAGCACCTTCGCGGCGTCGATGAACTCCTTCTCCCGGAGCGACAGCACCTGCGAGCGGGCGACCCGGGCGATGAAGGTCCAGCCGAGGGCGGCGAGCACGAGCACGATCGTGACGGTCGTCGAGCCCAGGCCCTGCAGCGCCAAAGCGAGCACCGCGATGGCGGGCACAATCAGGAAGAGGTCGACCGTGCGCATGATCAGTTCGTCGGCCCAGCCGCCGAGGTAACCAGCGATGGAGCCGAGCACCGTGCCGACCAGGGTGGCGAGCAGCGCCACCGCGATGCCGATGGTGAGCGAGACCCGCCCGGCGAAAAGGAGCTCGCTGAGGAAGTCACGGCCGAGCTCGTCGGTGCCGAGCCAGTGCTCGGCGCTCGGGCCGGTGGAGCCGAGGAAGAGATCCTGCTGGTTCTCGGGGAACGGGGCGATCCAGGTGGCCCCGAAGCAGCAGATGGCGAGCACGGCGAGCAGCACGAGACCGGTGACGGCGAGCTTGTGCCGGAAGAAGCGGCGCCGCACCAGCACCCACTGCGAGGGGGCGTGCTCGAGGGTCGCGCTCATGCGAGCTTCACCCGGGGGTCGAGCAGCGCGTAGCTGAGGTCGGCGAGCAGGTTGAACACCACGACGGCGAGGGCCACGAGCATCATCCACGGCAGCAGCACGAACACGTCGCCGGCGAGCAGCGAATCGAGGAACAGCTTGCCCATGCCCGGAATGGAGTAGATCTGCTCGGTCACCACCAGGCCGCCGAACAAGATGCCCGCGTCGAGCGCGACCACGGTGAGGAAAGGGGCGAGGGAGTTGCGCAGCGCATGGCGGATGATCACCTGTCGTTTCGGCACGCCCTTGGCGCGGGCGGTGCGCACGTAGTCGCTGGAGAGCGTGTCGAGCATCGAGGCCCGGCCGAAGCGGCTCCAGCTAGCGATGAGCGTGATGGTGAGGGTGGCCACCGGCAGCACGAGATGCCGCAGGTAGTCGAGGTCGAAGCCGGACTGGCCGGGGGAGTGCAGCCCCACGAAGAACAGCGGCGGCTCCGTGGCGCCGAGCGACTGCACAGGCCAGACCGCGAAGAGCTGGATGAGGATGAGACCGAACCAGAACGCCGGCAGGGCAATTCCCACGTACGACGCCCCGGTGAACACGTAGTCGGTGACGGAGTACTGCTTCACCGCCGAGTAGGTGCCGATCAGGGCGGCGAGGATGCCGGCGATCAGGATGCCCCAGATGATCAGCTGCAGAGTGGGCCACACTGCGGTGCCGATCAGTGCCCCGACGTCGCCGCCGGTGCGGGAGCTCACGCCCCAGTTGCCGAGCAGGAATTCGCGGATCCAGATCAGGTACTGCTCGGGGATCGGCCGGTCCAGGCCCAGCCGTTCGATCTCGCGCTGCACCGCTCCCGGATCACGGGACTGCCGCAGCTTCCCGAGCGGATCGAAGGCCGATCGCACCGCCCAGAACAGGATGAACGAGGCGAGCAGGATCACCGGCACCGAGTAGAGGAAGCGCCGGGCGATGTAGCGGATCATGCCGTCGCCCGGCCTTCCTGGCTGTCAGGATTAGCCACGGGTCCATTCCTCGAGGTTCCAGAACGGCCCCTCCGCCGGGTTCAGGCTGATCGGGCCGCCCACCGAGGTGTTCGTCATGAGGATGTTCGGCACGGCGGCCACCGGGATCGAGAGCACGTTGTCGGCGATGAGCGTGTCGGCCTCGAGTGAGGCATCGAGCCGCACCGTGGATTCCACGGCGGTGTCGACCGTGCCGAGCAGCTCGTCGAGCCCTGGGGCGGTGGCGCGCATGAAGTTGATGCCCGAGAACCCGTTGCCCTCAGTGGGGATGGCTCCGGAGGAGAACGAGGCGCTCAACGAGGGCTCGGGGTACTGGTCCACCAGCGTCCAGAGGCCCAGGTCGTAGTCGCCGGTCGGGGCGACGGTGCCGAACAGCTCGGCCACCGAGGTGTTGGCGATCGTCAACTCGAACCCGGCATCCTTCAGCTGCGATTGCAGCACCTGCTCGGTGAGTTCGCGGCGCTTGTTTCCGGCCATCGAGGCGATGTCGAACGAGGCGGTCGTGCCGTTCTTCTCCCAGATGCCGTCGCCGTTCTTCTCCCAGCCGTCGCCGGTCATCAGTTCGTCGACGTGTTCGAGGTCGAGGCTGTACTTCTTGAAGTCATCGCCTGCGAACGCGGAGACCATCGGTGAGAGGAAGCTCTGAGCCGGTGCGGTCACGCCGAGCGGGCCGTAGAGCCGTTCCACGATCGCTTCGCGGTCGATCGAGTAGGCGAGGGCCTGCCGCACGGCCAGGCTGTCGAAGGGGGCGACCGAGTTGTTGATCCACACGGCCTCGAGGTTGCCGGTGTCGGCCGAGACCGCGAGCTCGGTGTTCGGGATGCCCTCCTCGATCTGGGTGAGCGCATCCAGCTGAGGAGTGGGGTAGAGCGCCTGCACCTGGCCGCTCTTCAGCGCCTGGAAGGCGGCGGCTGTGTCGGTGATGAACTGGAAGGTCACCTTGTCGAGCTTGGGCTTCTCACCCCAGTAGTTCTCGTTCGGCACCAGGGTGACCGAGCTGCCCTTGTCCCAGGCTTCGATGATCCAGGGCCCGCCGGAGAAGTCGTAGCCGTCCTTCATGATGGCGGCGCGGTCCTGGCCCTCGAGGAGGTGGGAGGGGAAGATTCCGTAGCTCCCGCCGAAGAGCTGCTTCCAGGCGCCGTAGGGGGAGGAGAGGGTGACGACGGCTGTCTTCGGATCGGGCGTGGCCACGTCTTCGATGTACGTGTACCCGGTCTTGTCGAAGATGTCGTCGCCGTCGCGGATCTCGAGGGCTGTGTACTTGAAGTCCTGGCTCGTGATCGGTTCGCCGTCCGACCATACGGCGTCCTCCGCGATCGTGTACGTCATGGTCTGCTTGCCGCCCTCGACGGTGACGGTGGGCTCGCCGGCGAGGAGGTTCGAGGCGGTGAAGACCCAGTCCTCGCCGTCCTGGCGGGTATCGAAGGCGGTGGGGATGGTGGTGCCCTCCATCATGTACGAACCCCAGATGGAGCCCGCACAGGTGGCGATCCAGTCGGTGCAGTCGGGCTCCTGCTCGGCCCCGATCACGATCGAGTTGCCGCCCGCGGGGGCAGCGGTGGTGTTGGAGGAGGCCGGTGCGGTGCACCCGGCGAGACCGAGGGCGGAGGCGGCGACCAGGGCGCTCGCGCCCACCCGGAGGCGGCGAGCTCTGCGCGGGGTGGTGAGTGCTGACCTGTGCTGTGACCTGGAGGACATGTGCAAACCCTTCGAGGGAGGTGGTAGCTGTCGGGATTGGTGCAGAGGATCACGGGTCGCCGGCGACCGTTGGCTCACGCTAGCGCGTCGGAAAGCGCCGACCAAGGCTTTTCGTCAACAACATGGTCAATCTCCCTGACTATTTAATTTGCTAGAAACGTGTGGCCCTCAAATCGCCCCCGGTATGGTGGGGAGGCATGAGCGCGAATGTGAAGACGGCCGCGAAGCCGGGGCGTGCACGGCGCAAGCGCGACAGCCTCAGCCGCGACATCATCGTGGCCGCTGCCGAGACAGTGGCGATGCGCGACGGGCTGGACGGGCTCACCTTCCAGGCGATCGGTGTGGAGCTCGATGCGCACCCGACGTCGGTGTACCGGCACTTCCGCGACAAGGATGAACTGCTACTCGAGCTCATTGACACACTTCGTGCGCGCTCCTACGGCGGAATGCACGTGCCCTCCGAGTCGTGGCAGGACGACCTGCGGGCCGCAGCCCGTGCGGTGCACGCCCACTACCTGCGCTACTCGATGTTCGCGCAGCAGATGGCGGCTCGCACCACTCGGCGGCCCACCGAGTTCGCCAACGTCGAGTTCTCGATGCAGGCCATCCTCCGCGCGGGATTCGACACGGAGGAGGCGATGCTCGTGCACCGGGCGTTCGGCAACTTCGTGCGCGGCATCTCGAGTCTCGAGGGCGCCATGCATGCGCTGCCCGAGGGCACTAGGCACACCGACGAGCTCGCCTGGCAGGTGGAGTACCGCCAGCTCGACTCCGAGGAGTATCCGTCCATCGCGGCGATCGGTCAGACACTGCCCGGGATCGGCGACCCGAACGTGTTCGAGGTGGCCCTCGACCTCCAGCTTGCCGGCATCGAGGCACTTGCGGCGCGGGCCGTCGCCCGGCGCGAGGCCGGCCCCGCCTAGGCCGCCGGGCCTAAGCCGACCACTTTGTGCCGGCCAGCGCCAGCTCGGCCAGCTCGAGCATGCGCACCTGGGCCTCTTCCTCTCCCCGCAGGCCCACGGGCTCGTGCCCCGCGTCGTACCACTCGATCAGGGCGTCGCCGCCGTGTGCGCGGAGCGCATCTACGTATGCCTGGGCCTGGGCCGGCGGCGTGCGGGTGTCGCGCGAGCCCTGCGAGAGCCAGACCGAGCCCCGCACCGAGCCGACGTAGCCGATCGGTGAGAAATGGGCGATGGCCGCGTCGAGATCGCCGTCGGTGTTGCGCAGGAAGTTCAGCCAGACGAGCCGCACCGCCGGGTTCATGTCGGCGAACGCCGCTGCCCAGTCGGCCATGGCCACGATCGCGAAGCCGCCGGCGAAGCGTTCGGGCAGCCGGCCGAGCGAGAGCAGCGTGAGGTGCCCGCCGTACGAGGGCCCGGTGATGAAGGTCGAGGCCGGATCGGCGAGCCCGCGGGTGCCGAGCCAGTCGAGGGCCGCCGTCACGTCCTCGATCTCGCGGTCGCCCGCCGAGCCCCAGAAGCCCTCGCGGAAGTCGCGGCCGAAGGTCACCGATCCCCGGTAGTTGAGGGAGGCGTAGGCGTAGCCCTCTGCGAGCCAGGCCTGCGCCGAGGGGTCGTAGCCGTCGTTCGTCACGAGGTTCGGTCCTCCGTGCACGCCCAGGACGGTCCCCTTCACGGGGCCGGGCGCTGTGGGGGTGGCCCACCAGAGCTGCACGAGGGTGCCGTCGGTACTCGCGACCATCTCGGAGTGGAGCGGGACGCCTTCGGGTACATCGGCGGGCGGGATCACGACGTCGGGGGTCCAGTCTCGGCTGAGCCGCACGAGGTGCGGCGGAACGTGCCAGCTCTCCTCGAACGCGATCACGTCGCCTCCGCTGCCGAAGTACGAGGTGGAGTAGGTGTGCATCGAGCTCGCGACATCGGGATTCGCATAGCTGCCGGTGCCCTCCCGCACCACCTCCGCCTCGTGCGTGCCCTCGTCGATCACGAGCAGCCGGTGCAGGCCGTCCTCGATCTGCACCGCGAGTAGGCGGCCGGATGCAGCGTGCCAGTCGAGCGGGACGACCTCACCTGCCAGCTTCACCAGCTCGAAGTCGACGCGGTCGCCGGTGAGGGGGCTCCAGATCGCCGGCCGCGCGTATCCGGAGCGCTCGGTGCTGAGAAGAAGCCGTTGGTCTCCGGGTACGCCGGAGAACCGAACCGCGCGCACGGGACCCGAGGGCAGGTCGTCTGCGGTCGCGATCGGCTCGAAGCCGGTGCCGGTACCCGCGGCTGCGGCTGCGGCGTCGAAGACCGTCACGGCGGTGCGGCGCACACCCGGGTTCTGCTCGGTGCTATCGAAGCTCGCGAGGCGGCCGTCGGCCGAGATGCGGCCGAACCAGGCTTCGTTCGGGGTGGAGGCAATGGTCTCCGCCTCGACCCACGAGCCTGCGGGCACCCGCACGAGGTGGTACCCCTCCTCGTCGACGAGCGAGAGCAGCAGTACGCTCCCGTCGGCGCTGAACTCCATGCCGCGCACCACGTAGGCGTCGCGGTCCGGGGTCAGGTCGATCGAGTCGCCCCCGGTGACGGGGTAGGCGTGCAGGTGGCCGACCTCTGAGCCCCCGTCGTCGTCGAGCTTGATCACCCATCGGCGGTCGGGGCTGACGGCCACCTCGTACCCGGCTCCGAACGGGAGCGTCTCGCCCCGCTCGCCGGTGGCGGTGTTCACGAGCCGGCCGGTGGCTTCATCGATGTCGTTGCTCACCACGAGCGCCCAGTCGGGGTCGCCGACCACGGGGCGGGCGGTGAGTAGATGAGGTGTTCGGAAGCGCAGCAGCCACTCGGGCTCACCGGCCCGGAGCGCGGAGGTGGTGGCGGTGGTGGCGTCGGGCACGGTGCTCATTGTCTCTCCTCGAGGGGTGCGGCGGTGGTGCGGTGGTCGGGGGTTCCGGCGGTGGGCACCGGAACGGGTCGAGCGGGTGTGGTCGGCGGGGCGAGCTCGCGCAGGAGACCCGCAAGCAGCTGAGTGCGCTCGTGCATCGAGGCGAGATCGACCCACTCATGGGGTGCGTGGGCGCCGGCTCCGAGCGGGCCGAGCCCGTCGAGCGTGGCGATGCCGAGGGCTCCGGTGAAGTTGCCGTCCGAGGCACCGCCTACCGGTACGCCTTCCACGGGCGGGAGCCCCTCGCGCTCGGCCACGCGCTTGGCGAGTCCGAGCAGGCCCAGAGCGCGCTCCTGCTCGAGCGGGGGGCGGTTGATCCCGCCGTGCACCGTTACGGTCACTCGGGGGTCCACGGCGTCGAGCGCCGAGAGCTGCCGGTGCACCCGTTCGAGCTCGCTCGTCGTCCAGGCGCGCACGTCGAGGTGCAGCTCGGCATCGGCCGGCACAGTGTTCACAACGGTGCCCGCGCGGGCGACTGTGGCGCTCACTGTGGTGCCGCACCCTGCATCCGCTGCGCGCCCCACGGCCAGCACCTGGTGAGCCAGCTCGATCAGCGCGTTAGCGCCGAGCTCCGGTTCCAAGCCCGCGTGCGCCGCCACCCCTTCGAAGACGATCCTGTAGATGCTGCCGCCGCGGCGCGCGATCTTGAGCGCCCCGTCGAGGCTGGGCTCCGGCACGAGCACGGCGTCGACGAGGCCGGCCGCCTCCTCCACGAGTGCCCGCGAGGTGAGCGATCCCTTCTCCTCGTCGCTCGTCACGAGCAGCGACACGTGGCCGGTGTCGGCTAGCTGCTCGAGGGCGCCGATCGCGGCCACGATGCCCGCCTTCATGTCGAAGGTGCCGGGACCGATGGCCCGACCCGCCTGCTCGAGGTAGGGCCGCTCTGCGATCGTGTTGATCGGCCACACGGTGTCGACGTGGGCGAGCAAGAGCACCGTGGGTGTTCCGGCGGCCGGCCAGTAGAGGTGGTCGACGCCGTCGACGGTTCGACGCTCGCCGAGGCGGCCGAGCGCGGGGGAGGCCCACGAGTCGATGAGGTCGAGGCAGGTGGCGATCCCCTCGCGGTGCCCGGTGGGCGACTCGGTCTCGACCAGGGTGCGCAACCGGCGGCGGCCCGTCTCGGCGGCGTCGGTCACGAGATCCGCCCGCTGGAACGCGTCGGCTCCGGGGCTCCGAGGAACTGGAGGAGCGCCTCGGCGGTCTGCTCCGGCTGTTCCTCGGCGAGGTAGTGGTCGGCGTGCACCGCGGCCCCGCGCACGTCGTGGCCGTAGCCGCGCCAGACCTCCGTCACGTCGAATGAGCGGCCCACGTAGCTCGCCGACCCCCAGAGCGCCAGGAGCGGGGCGGTGACCATGCGTCCTTCCGCCCGGTCGGCGCGGTCGTGTTCGAGATCGATCGAAGCCGCAGCGCGGTAGTCGGCGCAGGTGGCCGCGATGGCCTCGGGAGTGGCGAAGCAGCGCAGGTACTCCGCGAAGGCGGCTTCGTCGAGCGGTCGCCCGCCCGCGTTCCGGCCGGTGAAGCGGCTTCGGAGCCACGCCTCGGGATCGGCCCCGATGAGGGCCTCGGGGAGGACGTTCGGCTGCGTCAGAAAGAACCAGTGGAAGTAGCTGCTCGCCATGGCGCGATCGACGTTCTCGAACATGTGCAGGGTGGGCACCACGTCGAGGACCGCCACTCGGGAGACGGCCTCGGAGAAGTCCAAAGCCAGGCGATGGGCCACTCGTGCCCCCCGGTCGTGCCCCACCACGGCGAACTGGTCGAAACCGAGGGAGAGCATGAGGCGGAGCTGATCCCCGGCCATGGCCCGTTTGGAATAGGTCGAGCCGTCGGGTCGCGGAGCGGGCTTGGCCGAATCGCCGTAGCCGCGGAGATCGGTGGTCACCACGGTGAAGTGCTCGGCGAGCAGCGGGACGACAGTCGCCCACATGCGCTGAGTCTGGGGGTAGCCGTGCAGGAGGAGCACGGGGTCGCCCGATCCCTGCACGGAGGCCTGGATGTGCACTCCGCCCGTCGACTGGTCGGGAACAGCGGGGTCGTCGGTCGCCACGGGGCTCCTCGAGATCGGCGAATAGCGTTGTCAATCGCATAGACTATCTCTGTTGCAAGCTCCGGTGCCAGAGTGATGCGGGAGCGCCCTCGAAAGGGAATCATGAGCGCACCCGTACCGCCCACCTACAGCCAGACGCGCCGGAATCCGGCCGAGCGCATCCGTCGTTCGCTTGAGGGTGCCTCGTCGGTGCCGTTCTGGCTCGACAGCCCGGATCGGCCTGCTGCCGAGCCTGCGTTGGTGGGGGCGGTGACGGCGGATCTGCTCGTGGTGGGTGGTGGCTATTCGGGGCTGTGGGCGGCGTTGATGGCGAAGGAAGCCGATCCGTCGCGATCGGTGGTGCTGATCGAGGCGTCGGAGGTGGCGTGGGCGGCGAGTGGCCGCAACGGCGGTTTCTTCGAGGCGAGCCTCACCCACGGTGAGGAGAACGGCGAACGGCACTTCCCCGATGAGCTGGAGCAGCTGCACCGGCTGGCCGATGAGAACGTAGCGGAGTTCGTGGCCGCCCTCGAGCGGCACGGCATCGACGCCGAGTACGAACCGACCGGGACGCTCACGGTGGCGACCGAACCGCACCAGGTCGAGAAGCTGCGGGCCGGGGGAGCGGACGGGTTCTACGAGGGCGATGCTCTGCGGGCGCTCGTGGATTCGCCGGTGTACCGGGCCGGTCGGCTCGAGCTGCATGGGAACGCGCTCATCCACCCCGCGAAGCTCGCGTGGGGGCTGAAGCGGGCATGTCTAGCTCTGGGTGTGAAGATCTTTGAGCGCACGCGGGCGAGCGCGCTCGCGAAGTCGCCGGGCGGGGTGCGGGTGACGACGCCGTCGGGTGAGGTGTTCGCCACGCATGTGGTGCTGGCCACGAACGGATTCCCGTCGCTGGTGAAGCGCAGCCGACTCCGCACGATCCCGGTCTACGATTACGTGCTGATGACCGAGCCGCTCACGGCCGAGCAGCTGTCATCGATCGGGTGGACCGACCGGTTCGGCATCACCGACTCCTCGCGGCAGTTCCACTACTACCGCAAGAGCGCCGACGACCGGATCCTGTTCGGCGGCTACGACGCGGTCTACCACCCCGGCGGCCGCATCCGCCCCGCCTACGATCAGCGGCCCGCCACCTTCGAGACACTCGCGGATCATTTCTTCACGACGTTCCCGCAGCTCGATGTGACGTTCACGCACGCCTGGGGCGGGATGATCGACATGAGCACCCGGTTCGTGGCGTTCTACGGCACCGCGTTCGGCGGGCGGGTGGCGTACAGCGCCGGCTACACGGGCCTCGGCGTGGGGGCGACCCGCTTCGGGGCCAAGGTGGTGCTCGATCTGCTGAGCGGTCAGCAGACCGAGCTCACGTCGTTGAAGCTCGTGCGCTCGAAGCCGATGCCGCTCCCGCCCGAGCCCCTCGCTACGCCTGCGGTCACGCTGATGCGCCGGGCCATCGCTCGTTCGGATGAGAACGGGGGCCGCGACGGCTTCCTCATCCGCGCGGCCGACGTTTTCGGCATCGGGTTCGACTCCTGACCGGAGCTGTGAGCGGCAGCCGACTTCCCTGTTTACGGCTATCAGCGACGAGCAGCTACTTTGACGTGTACAAGGCTAATGATCAATCAGCGGACGCCGGAGAGGGTCTGTAAAGGGATCGCAGGTCGCGGATTGCCCTGAATGCACAGCGCATACGCTGGGGCCGTCGTCTCCGACCGCTCGCCGGAAATGACGAGCAACGGGTCGGCATCGAGAATCCCAGGGGAACTGATGACTGCGAACACTTCTTTAATCTCGGCCGCCTCTCTTCTCAACGAGCTGTCCGATCCTCGACTCATCGTGCTCGACGTGAGACACGAGGTGGGCCAGCCGCGCCAACGCGACCGCTACGAACGCGCGCACATTCCGGGTGCGATCTACGTCGAGCTTCGTGACGAATTCGCCAGCGCTGCGTCTGATGCAGGGCGGCATCCCCTGCCGTCGCGCGCTCAGTTGGACGAGTCGATGCGGTCGTGGGGGATCATGCAACATTCCCGGGTCGTTGTCACCGGGGATAACCGGGCCTCCGCGCCGGGACGCGCATGGTGGGTGCTGCGATGGGCCGGTCTCGACGACGTCAGAATCCTGGATGGTGGCCTGGAGGCGTGGCAGGCCATCGGTGCACCAGTCACGCGCCGCGAGCCCACGCCGCAGCGCGGTGACTTCGCCGTGCGCACTGAGTCGCTGTCGCGCATCGACGCAGATGCGGTCAGGCGCCACGCCTTGACCGGTCAGCTGGTCGATGCGCGTCAACGCGATGCGTACCTGAAAGGCCACGTCCCCGGCGCGGTCAACGTGCCGTTCACCGACCTGCTCACGGCGGCGGGCGCCGTCAATACGGATCGTCTCGCATCCCACTTCGAGGCAGTGGGCATCGCCCTCGATGAGCCGATTGCGCTGATGTGCGGCGCCGGCATCGCGGCAGCCGCTTCGTCCGCCCTCCTCGAGGGCATAGGAATCGCGACGCAGCTCTATGTCGGCTCGTGGTCCGAGTGGACGCACGATCCGAGACGCCCTAAGGCCTTCGGGGCGTCGTGATCGGGCTGCAGAAGGGCGCTTTCGAGCCATCCTTCACCGGGCAGCTCGGGTTCTACATCGCGCTCGTCGACGACTAACTTCGCGCCAGCGCGCTGCACCAGTCGACGGTCGGGATCCTCATCTGCGGCGACAAGAGCAGAGATAGGCCAAGGAAGCCAAAGTTCTGCTAGTGGGCTGACGTCACCGGAGTCAACGGTCACGCTGCTTTCCGCCCTCGACTCCACAGCAATGGGGTGGAAACACCGCCACTGGTACAGCCCGGACGACCCGAAATGCTTCTACGACGGCTTCGCGGAGGGCGCCCGCGAGGCCCGCAGGGTCGGACGCGAGCCGGGAGGGGAACACTTCGATGAAGGACCAGTCGAGACGGGATGCGATCGCTCGCACGAATGTGGTCTTTCCCGTGCCGGGGGGTCCGAAGAGGACGACGGCGCTGGGCGGGACGACTCAGGGAGGTGCTGCGAGGTCGGCTCGGGCGAGGGGGAGGACGAGCCGGCGCTCGAGTAGATCCTTCTCGGCGTGCATTCCGCCGATGGCGTCCCAGAGCCTGCGAGGGAGGAGACGTCCGCCGAGATCCGCGAGGACGGAAAGTTCTTCGCGCTGTACGGGGATCTGGCGTTCGAAGTAGCGCAGGTTCTTCAGTGGGCTGAAACCTTGACTGATGAACGCGTCGACTCGGGTGGCGGTGTCGGGGAGCAGCACGGAGAGCTTCGACAGTCCAAGAGGGAGCATGCGCTTCTCGAGAGAGGCGGGCAGGCGCGCGCCGATCCCGTTATCTTGTTGGTCGGCGATGGTGGAGAGGAACACGATCCAGCCCTGCGCGTGTGCAGCTCGTCCGACCGCGGCGCCGATGACGGCGCCGTTGAGAACGGCGACGACGGCATGATCCTGCTGGCAGGAGGCCAGCACTTCCGAGAGCCCGTAGACGGGCTCAGTCCGGCTGGAGCGCATCTCCTCCCAGAGGTGCAAGATGCCGTCAACGTCGTCGGGTGGAAGTCGCGGATGGTGATTTGAGCCACGTTGTTTGTCTCCTCATTGAGAGCGGTCAGGGGGCCGCCCGACAGCGTCGCCCCCGTCAGTTGGGCGCATTCCGTGGGGCGGGAGAGCACTCGCCGACGAGTGGGGCCTGCTCTGCCAGCCGACGGCGATCTCCGAGGGCGGGGTCATTCGCGCGTGAAGTCGCTCGCGCAGCCGACCGACAACCTGGATGGCCGCGGCGTTCGCTAAAGACACGGGCGACTGCAGGCCAGGGCCTGCCGACGGTCGCGGAATCAGCACTGGCGCATTCCTCGATCAAACGGATTCGTGCAGGACCTCCTGCGAGCTCGGCGGCGGGGTCGGTGTCGGGGTCATGCTGAGCCAGGCGTGAGGAGAGTGCCGGGTGCACTGATGGGAGCTTCGGAGTCCGCAGACGGTGCAGATCATGTTCTGGTATCGGTTCTTCGTAGGTGATCAGGATCGCGGCCGGAGGAGGGGCGTTCAGGCGATGCGGATGAGCTTCTTGTTGACGAACTCCTCGAGCGCGAAGCGGCCCATTTCCCGGCCGGATCCAGAGCGCTTGACGCCACCGAAGGGGAGTTCTGCCGCGTCGGCGAGAACGGTGTTGATGAACACCATCCCTGCGTCCATCGCGTCGGCGACGCGGAGCGCCTGGTCGGGGTCCGTGGTGTAGACGTAGGAGCCCAGACCGAAAGGCGTGTCGTTCGCGAGTGTGACCGCTTCCGCTTCGGAGCTGACTCGGTAGAGGGCGGCGACCGGTCCGAAGAACTCCTCGCGGTAAGCGTCCATCGTTGCTGTCACATCGGTGAGCACCACCGGCGGGAAGAAGTTGCCGCGGCGTTCTCCGGTGGTCACCAGCGTGGCACCTTGAGCGCCGGCACGAGCGACCTGCTCGTCGAGTCGGTCGCTCGCGGCGGTGGAGGACAGCGGTCCCAACAGCGCGCCGTCGGAGAGCGGGTCGGTGGGCTGAGCGGCGGCGAAGGCGGAGGTGAAGGCCGCCTTGAACTGGTCGTACAGCTCATCGATGACGATGAACCGCTTCGCCGCGTTGCAGGACTGGCCATTGTTATCCAGGCGGGCGGCGACTGCGTCGCGGGCGGCCGCGTCGATGTCATCGGTGGAGAGAAGGATGAAGGCGTCCGACCCGCCCAGCTCCAGGACGACCTTCTTCAGATGCTGGCCTGCGAGAGCTGCCACGGCGGCGCCTGCCCGCTCGGATCCGGTCACGGAGACGCCCTGCACGCGAGGGTCCGCGATCAGCGTGGCGCTCTGCTCATTCGTGGCGTACACGTTGACGTAGACGCGGGCGTCGACTCCGAAGTCCTGGGCCGCTTGGTCGAAGATATCGGCCATCGCGGCGGCCGATTCGGGGCATTGCGGTGCGTGCTTGAGCACGATCGCGTTGCCGACGACGATGTTCGGGCCGGCGAATCGAGCGACCTGGTAGTAAGGGAAGTTCCAGGGCATGATCCCCAGCAGCACTCCGAGGCCGGAGCGGCGCACGATCGCCGAGCCGGTTCCGCCGCCGAGCTCGATCGGCTCGTCGGCGAGAAGGTCGGGACCGTTGTCGGCGTAGTAGCGGTAGATGTCGACGGCGAAGTCGACCTCGGCGAGGGCCTGCTCGAGGGTCTTCCCCATCTCGCGGACGATGATCCGCGCGAGCTCCTCCCGACGCTCGCTGTGCAGCTCGGCGACGCGGGCGATCAGGGTCGCTCGCTCGGTCGCGCTCGTCCTCCGCGACCAGCGCCTGTAAGCGTCCGCCGCTGCCTCGACAGCTGACTCCAGCTGGGTATCGGTGATCGTGGGGTACTCCCGGATCACTTCTCCCGTGGCAGGGTCGGTGACCGCGTAGATGCTCATGCGTGCTGTCCTTCGGTGGTGAGCCGCAGGGACTGGATCGTCTCCTCGGCGAGGCGGCGGCCGACGCGGAGGGCGCCGTCCACGTGCTGGTAGCCGTGGGCGGCGACGTCACTGCTGCCGAAGCGGATCGGACCCACCGGCTCCAGTTGGAGGGCGCCGTACCGTGTCAGACCGCCCAGGTCGAAGCTCGCGGCATAGGCGCCCTGCGTCCACTCTTCGGCCGCCCAGTCGCTCTCGTAGTAGACGGTCGGCTGCAGAGCCTGCGGGCCGTAGTAGGCGGCGAGGGAGGCGAGGATCGCGGACCTGCGCTCCTCCGGGCTCAGGCGGAACGCCGCGTCGGCTTTCTCGTCGGAGACGAAGCCGACGAGGGTGCCTTGTCTCTCGCCGTGGTTGGTGTTGTCGTACGCCTCATGGACGAGCTGGTACGGGCTGAACGCGGTCGCGGACAGGCCCTGCTCCCGCCAGAACGGGCTCGGGTAGGTGGCGTGCACCTTGATCACGAGGCCGAGCGACTGATGCTGGTGCAGCTGCTGACGCAGCCGCGGCAGCGGCGGATCGAACCGTATCCGGCTCTGCAGGTTTGGCGGCACTGCCACGATCGCTGCGCGAGCGTGGACGGTGAGCGTCGCTGTGCCTGCGGTGACTGCGGAGTCGCTCCACGTGAGGGAGGTGACGGGCTGGGCGAGGCGGACGTCGTCTCCGAGCTTCTCGGCGAGGAGCAGCGGTACCCGCTGGAGGCCGCCGATCACCCGTCGGTCGAGGATGAAGTCCGCGTCGACGAGGTTGCTGAAACTGCCCGCGCTAGCGGCCATCAGCAGCGCCTGCAGGAGCGAGAACGTGTGCGCCGGCTTCGTCAGCATCGCCGCGGCGATGAACAGCGCGATGTTCTCCTGCGCTTCGGCGTCGTCGGTCTGCGCCTCGAGCCAGCTTGCGAAGGACACCTGGTCGAGCTGCTCCGCCTGCGGATGCGCCCACGGCGCGGCGGGATCGACCTCCGCGACCAGCGCGTCGAGGACATCGATCAGGCGTTCGATCTCGGCCCGGGTGTGCTCACCGGTGGGGAAGATCTCGCCGGTGAACCGGCGCCGCTGCCCGTCGGCGCCGATGTAGATGCTGTCGCCCTCGCGGTAGCGCGGGTAGGTATCCAGCCCGAGCTCGGCGAGCGTCTGGATCAGCTCGGTCTGATCGGGTGACACCCACTGCCCGCCGACCTCGAACAGCTGCCCGTCGATGTGGTCGGTCAGCAGTCGTCCGCCGACCCTGTCACGGGCTTCGAGGACGATCACCGAGCGGCCGGCCTCCTGCAGCCGGTGTGCGGCGGTGAGGCCGGTCGCGCCGGCGCCGATCACGACGACGTCGCGGTGGATCTCGTTCATGGGTTCATTCCTTGCAGTGGCGGAGGTCGAGGAAGGATGAGTGCTCATGTGTCGAAGCCGATGCCGAACAGGCCCATCGTCTTGAGCAGCAGCCCGTCGCGGCCGCCGTTCTCGTCCGATCGGGCGACGGCGGCGCGCGCGGCCTGAATCGCGGGGTACGCGATCGGCTCGGGCGGGATCGGCATCGGCAGACTCCGCGCCATCTTCAAGTGCGTGCGGACGGTGTCGGCGCCCTCGAGGAGGTCGAGCATGATCTGCGCGCCGAACCGGGTGGACCCCACTCCGAGACCCGTGTAACCGCCGGTGAAGGCAACGCGGCCGCCCCAGGCGGAGGCGGTGTGTGCGGTGAGGCGCGCGGACATGTCGATCGCCCCGCCCCACGCGTGCGTGAACCGGGTGCCTTCCAGCTGCGGAAAGGTGCGGTAGAAGTGATCGGCGAGCTTCTCGAACGTCTCAGGGCGGGTATCGAAGCGCGCGTTCACGCGGCCACCGCGGTGATAGACGGCGTCGTATCCGCCGAAGAGGATGCGGTTGTCGGCGCTGAGGCGGTAGTAGTGGAACTGCCGTGAGGAGTCGGCGATTCCGTGGCGCTCCTGCCAGCCGATCGACGCGAGCTGCTGCGTGGAGAGCGGCTCGCTCATGAGGACGTAGTCGTAGACGGGGATCGTCAGCAGCTCGGCCCGCTTCAGCAGCGCGGGAAATGCGTTCGTCGCGAGAGCCACGCGAGGCGCCCGCACGGTCCAGGCGCCGAACTGCAGTGCGACACCGTCGCCGTCTCTGCTCATCGAGCGGACGGGGGAGTTCTCGAAGATCCGCACTCCGAGCTCGAGGCACACCCGACGAAGGCCCGCGATGAGCTTCATCGGGTGGACCATCGCGATGCCCTTGCGCAGGTGAACGCCGGCCTCGAACAGCGGAGAGGCGACCCTGGCTCGGACAGCGTCCCGGTCGAGGAACTCCTCGCCCTCGCTGTGCGCCTGCTCACGGATGCCGTCGACCTGGTAGCCCTCGGTCGCGACTTGCAACATCCCGGTGCGCTCGAACTCCGCGTCGATTCCGTAGCGCTGCAGGGTTTGGGCGATCTCCTCGAAGTTCTCCTTCGCGAGCCGGGCGAGGAGTTCGACGTCGGTGCTGAAGTGGAGCTCGCCGTTGCTCTCACCGTGGGTGAGGCTGCTCTCCATGAATCCGCCGTTGCGGCCGCTGGCCGCCCAGCCGGCGGTTCTGCCTTCCAGGAGCACGACCGATCGGTCGGGGCGGCGCTCCTTCGCGAGCAGCGCGGTCCAGAGGCCCGCGTAGCCGCCGCCCACGACAGCGAGGTCGGCCGAGATGTTCTCGGCCAGCGGCGGCAGGGAAGTGAGGGGGGTGTCCTCGATCCAGAACGATGTGGGGCTCGCGCCTGCCAGAGCCTCGGCGAGCAGACGGCGGTCGGTTCGGAGGGGCGGGGCGTAGGCGGAGGCCATAATGCTCATTCCATATCGGTAGTTGTTCTGATCGCGTAGAACTTGCGGAGGGTCTCGTGCACGTGCCAGATCGTGCGGTCGCCTTCGGCGAACGAGACGATGTCACCCGTGGTGATGGTGCGGGGGGCCGCGTCGCCGACGGTGAGTGTGGCGCGGCCGGCGAGGACGACGAAGATCTCCTCCGCTTCGATGTCGCGGGCGGTTCCCGGAGTCATCACCCATACGCCGGCCTCGACCGTCCCGGACTGCGACCACAGATCACGAGTCGAGGTCGTCGGTGCGCCGGAGAGGACGTCGACTGCGAGGACCTGCTCGAAGGGACCGTCCTCATAGAAAGCGGACGTGCTGATGCCGGTCATCGCAGTCGCCCGGCCGCGGCGACCGCGATCTTCGCGAACGCCAGTCCGACGGGACGCAGCTGATCGATGGGCACGCGATCGATGGTGTCGGAGGGGTGGAAGAGGTATATCTGAGCGGCGACGAGGCTGACGGCGGGGATCCCCGCCTCGGCGAAGTAGTAGGCGTCGCTGACGACCTCGTCGGGACGGAAGACGTAGGGGATCTCCTCCGCACCGGGCTGATGCGTCACCGGGAGGTCGTGCACCGTCGGGCACGGAGTCGGTGCGGTCTCGATCGTCACGTCGTCCAGGCCGAAGCTGCGCAGCGCACCTGCGATGAATTCGGCGGATGCTCGCCCCTGCGGGGTGCCGGTCTTCCGGTGGCCAAGAGCGGTGAGGTGCTCGATCCAGCCGAGGATGCGCTCCGTCGTGGGGAAGGTGCTGAGGTCGGCGGCGGTGGTGAGGGAGGGGGTCATCGAGGGGCCTTCTCTACTTTGGCGGCGGCGGTCGCGTTCGCCACTGTGCGGAGGTCGATCGCCGCGGTGACCGCGGAGTGCGACTTCGCGTTGATGTTCCAGAACAGCAGAACGACGGCCGAGGCCACGACGATGAGGGCGGGAACCCACGTCTGGAGGGCGATAATCGAGGTGATCACCGCTGATGAGGGGGCGGCGAGCGGGTCGAAGCCGGAGGCCTGGAGCACGGTGCCGAGGGTGACGGCCGCCAGCGATCCGGAGACGCCGATCACGAGGCTGAACCAACCGAGGATGACGGCGACCTTGTCGTCGCCGAGGTGCAGCTCCGTGACCTTGCGGAGGTCGTAGACCATGGCGTAGCTGCAGTTGAGGACGATGAAGTTGCACACGCCGAACGCGGCCGTGATGATCACGCCGGAGAGGTAATGGGAATGAGGGTGTACTTCGTCGACAGGTACTCATGGATTCCCTCGGCGCCGCCCTCGCGGCCGATGCCCGACTGCTTCACGCCGCCGAACGGGGCCGCCGCGTTGGAGAGGACGCCGACGTTCAGGCCCATCATCCCGGTGTCGAGAGCGTCGATCATGCGGTTGCCGCGGGCGAGTGACTCGGTGAAGACGTAAGAGACCAGTCCGTACTGCGTGTCGTTCGCGAGGCGCACGGCCTCGGCCTCGTCATCGAATTCCACGATCGAGACGACGGGCCCGAAGATCTCCTCGCGGAGAATCTCGCTGCCGGAGGGCACTCCGGTCACGATGGTGGGCGCGTAAAAGCTTCCCGCGCCCTCCAGGGCGCGCCCGCCCGTGACAAGGGTGGCGCCACGGGTGAGGGCGTCCTGGACCAGGGAGTCGGCCTTCTGCACGGCTGCGTCGTTGATCAGGGGCCCGATGGCGACCCCCTCCTCGGTGCCTCGGCCGACGCGCATGTTCGAAACCGCGTCCGCGAGCCGCGTGGCGAACTCGCTGGCGACGGTGCTGTGGACGATGAAGCGGTTCGCGGCCGTGCAGGCCTGGCCGGTGTTGCGGAACTTGGCGGCAAGGGCTCCGGCCACGGCCTTGTCCAGGTCGGCGTCCTTGAACACCACGAAGGGGGCGTTGCCGCCGAGCTCCATCGAGGTGCGCAGCACGTTCTCAGACGCCTGCTGGATCAGCGTGCGACCCACAGGCGTGGACCCGGTGAAGGAGAGCTTGCGCAGGCGCGGGTCGGCGATGATCGGCTCCGACACGGCCGCCGAGGTGGACGTCGTGATGACGTTGAGCACGCCGGCGGGCAGGCCCGCCTCCTGGAGGAGCGCGGCCAGGAGCAGTGTCGTGAGGGGCGTGAGTGTGGCCGGCTTCACGACGACGGTGCAGCCGGCGGCGAGTGCCGGAGCGATCTTCCGCGTGGCCATCGCGAGGGGGAAGTTCCACGGGGTGATGAGGTAGGACGGGCCGACGGGCCGCTGCGAGACGATCATGCGCCCCGTGCCTTCGGGGTTGTCGCCGAACCGGCCGGAGATGCGCACGGCCTCCTCGCTGAACCAGCGGAGGAACTCACCGCCGTAGGTGACCTCGCCCTGCGCCTCGCCGAGGGGCTTCCCCATCTCGAGTGTCATCAGGAGTGCGACGTCGTCGCGGCGCTGCTGCAGCAGGTCGAAGGTGCGGCGCAGGATCTCGCCGCGCACCCGCGGTGCCGTTCGCGCCCAGGACTCCTGGGCGTCGACGGCGGCATCGAGGGCCCGGAGCCCGTCGGCCGGGCTCGCGTCGGCGATCGCGGCCAGGCGGGTCCCGGTCGCCGGATCGTGCACCGGCACGGTCCTCGATCCGGAGGCGTTCACCCACTCCCCGCCGATGAAGAGGCGGGTGGGGACGCTGTCGAGGAGTTCGCGCTCCGTCAGTGCTGTCATCGTGATGATCTTTCTCGCGGGTCGGTCGGGATGCTGGGAGGGGGTGATGCGTCGATTAGTCGGTCTCGGAGCCGTGGCAGTACGGGCAGTCCGTTTCGTCGCAGTCCCACTCCTGTTCGGGGAGGCCCATGCTCAGGGGTAGAGGCCGCGGAGGCGGTGAGCGTCGGTGACGCGCTTGACGGCCAGAGCGGTGGCGGCCGCGCGAAGGGTCAGGCCGTGGAGGGAGGCGAAGGCGGTGACGTCATCCCATCCGGAGCGCATGCGTTCAGCGAGGCGGGTCTCCACCTCGTCGAGGCTCCACCGGTAGGCCTGGTTCGACTGCACCCATTCGAAGTACGAGACGATCACCCCGCCGGCGTTCGCGAGGATGTCGGGCACGACGAGCACCCCTGCGGAGGCGAGGATGCGGTCGGCCTCGCGGGTGGTGGGACCGTTGGCGCCTTCGACGACGATGCGGGCTCTCACTCGGGAGGCGTTCTCGGTGTTCAGGACACCTTCTACTGCGGCCGGTATGAGCAGATCGACGTTCAGCTCGAGCAATTCGGAGCTCACGAGCGCTTCTGCACCAAGGAATCCGACGACGGTGCCGTCGGTGTCGACGTGGCGGCCGAGCGCCTCGACGTCGATTCCGGCTGGAGCGTGCACGGCGCCGTACTGGTCGGAGACGGCGACGACGGCGACGCCGGCCTGGTGCAGGAAGCGGGCGGCGTCGCGGCCGACTTTTCCGAATCCCTGGACTGCGGCGGTTGCCGTGGCCGTGTCGATGCCGGTGGTCTCGAGAGCGGCGAGGGCGACGTGCACGACTCCGCGGGACGTGGCGCTCGTGCGGCCGAGCGAGCCGCCGAGGCTGAGGGGCTTGCCCGTCACGACTCCGGGAACGGTGTGGCCCTGGCTGACGGAGTAGGTATCCATCATCCAGGCCATCACCCGCTCGTCGGTGCCGATGTCCGGGGCCGGGATGTCGTGCTGCGGGCCGATGATCGGCAGGATCTCGGTGGTGTACCGCCGGGTCACCCGCTCCAGTTCTGCGCTGGAGTACTGGCGCGGGTCGATCGCGATCCCGCCCTTGGCGCCGCCGTAGGGTACGTCGAGCAGAGCGCACTTCCAGGTCATCCACATGGCGAGCGCGCGCACCTCGTCGACGTCGACGGAGGCGCTGTAGCGCAGGCCTCCCTTGGCGGGGCCGCGAGAGATGTTGTGCTGGATCCGGTAGCCGGTCAGCACCTCCACGGTTCCGTCGTCGCGTCGGAGCGGGATGCTGACGGTGAGCTCGCGGCGGCTCGCAGCGAGCATCGCGTGGGTGCCCTCGTCGTAGCCGTGGAAGGCGACCGCGTCGGCGAGCTGTGCGTGGGCGTCGGCCAGCGCCTGATTGCCTGCGCCGCGTGTGATCGATGAAGGTGCGGCATCGGGGGTACCGGTCGTGGTGGCCGCGGTGGGAGAGGGTGCGATGGTCATCAGCTGGCCGCCAGGGCGTCGCGCAGGACATCGAGTCCGTCGTGTGCCAGTTCGTCGGAGATCGCGAGCGGAGGGAGGAAGCGAATGACGTTGCCGAAGGTGCCGCAAGTCAGAAGCATCAGCCCGTGGGCGTGCGCGGCTGCAGCGATGCGACCGGTGAGTGCTGCGTCGGGGTCGCCGGTGGTGGGGTCGACGAGTTCGATTGCGAGCATGGCGCCCCGGCCGCGGATGTCGCCGATGCGGGGGTCCGCTCCGCGCATCTCCTCCAGTCGACCGTGGAACAGGGTCTCGAGCTTGCGAGCGCGCTCGATGAGGTTCTCGCGCTCGTAGGTCTCGATCGTGGCGAGTGCCGCAGCGCAGGCGAGTGGATTACCGGCGTAGGTGCCGCCGAGCCCGCCGACGTGGGCCGAGTCCATGATGTCTGCGCGGCCGGTGACGGCGGAGAGCGGGAGCCCACCGGCGATGCCCTTGGCCGTGACGATGAGGTCGGGCTCGATGCCCTCGTGCTCGCTGGCGAACAGGGCACCCGTGCGGGCGAAGCCGGTCTGCACCTCGTCGGCGATGAACACGACGTCGTGTGCGCGGGCCCACTCGAGCAGGGCCGGGAGGAAACCGGGGGCCGGAACGATGAAGCCGCCCTCACCCTGGATGGGTTCGATGATGACTGCGGCGACGTTCGCGGCGCCGATCTGCTTCTCGATCATGCTGATGGCGCGCGCGGCGGCCGCGGCACCGGAGAGCCCACTGTCACGGAAGGGGTAGGAGAGGGGGGCCCGGTACACCTCGGGCGCGAAGGGACCGAAGCCGGACTTGTAGGGCATGGCCTTCGCTGTGAGCGCCATCGTGAGGTTGGTACGGCCGTGGTACGCGTGGTCGAAGGCCACGACGGCCTGCCTGCCGGTGTGGTGGCGTGCGATCTTGACGGCGTTCTCGACCGCTTCGGCGCCTGAGTTGAACAGGGCGGTGCGCTTGTCGAACTCGCCCGGGGTGATGGCGTTGAGCTTCTCAGCGACCTCGACGTAGCCCTCGTAGCCGGTGACGGTGAAGCAGGTGTGCGTGAAGGCGGCGACCTGGCGCTGCACCGCCTCGACGACAGCGGGGGCCGAGTTACCGACACCGGTGACGGCGATGCCGGACCCGAAGTCGATCAGCGTGTTCCCATCGACATCGCGGACGACGCCGCCGCCCGCGGCCTTGACGTAGATCGGGAGCGTGACACCGACGCCCGCCGCGACGGCGGCCGTCTTCCGGGCATGGAGTTCACGGGAGCGCGGGCCAGGGATCTCCGTGAGAAGTTCACGCTTCTGGGTGAGCGTCGGGCCACCGATTCCGGTGCCGGCTACGGGCAGTACGGTCATCCCACGTCCTCCTGATCGATCGAGTGCCCTCACGCTAAGCCGGGCGAATCACTCGGCCCCATGCCTGAGTGGCACAGATTCCGGCTGCGAATGCCTCTCAGGCAGTCGATTGTTGAACGATCTGCGGTTAGCTGACGCTATGACCGTGACCGTCCGCGACCTTGTCGCGTATGAGCCCCTCGGGCTCACGCTGCTGACGTCGGGGTTCGACGAACAGGAAATCGGGTGGTCCCACTCCTCGGACCTCGCCGACCCCAGCCCGTTCCTGGAACCAGGACAATTTCTCCTCACGACCGGGCGTCAGTTCGCGACGTTCACTGATCGCTCGTCGTTCGACGAGTACGTCCGCCGGCTCGATCAGGCCGGAGCGGTGGCGATCGGGTTCGGGACCGAAGTCGTCGAAGCGGGAACACCGCGCCGTCTCGTCGAGGCGTGCGAAGCTGCGTCCCTGGCACTGATAGAGGTGCCCTACGCGACTCCCTTCATCGCGGTCAGCAGGTTCATTGCCGACCGGCACGCCGCCGAGTCGCGCCGACAGATCGAGTGGGCCCTACAGGCGCAAGAAGCGATTTCGAAAGCCGCCTTGAGTTCCGGTGGTCTCCACATGGCCATAGGCACAGCGGCGGCGGCGCTGCATGGCGATGTCGCAGTACTCGACTCCGAGGGTCAGATCGTGCACGGCGCTGCACCTCAGCCGCTTCACGAGCGGGCGCGAACCCTGCTGAAGCTCGGCACTCGAGCTAGGGACGAAGGGCGTGACGACTCAGGTCACTGGGTCATCAACACACTCGGCCGCACGGGTGCGCTGGTCGGAGCGACAGTGATCAGTCGGCCTAGTATCCAAGGATCCGCAGACAGGTCCGTCGAGACGCTGCTGACTGCTCTGACGGAGCTTTCCCTAGAGCACGCGGAGGATCAGCGCCTGGGTTTCCGCTCCGTCGCGGGTCACCTGCTCGGACTGCTGCTGGACGGGCGCATCGACTCCGTCGACGAGGCGCTCAGTCACTACTCGATCGAGCTGCCCAAGAGCCCGGTGGTCGTCTTCAGCCTGCCCCTCGACAGCGTCCCGACCGCGCTACGCGACTCCCTGGAGCGCATGTCCGCCACAGCCGGAGCGCGCCTGTTCGCGGTGCAGTCCGACGACGCGCTCCTCGTCCTCACCGATCAAAGCGGCCGCCGCAGAGTCGCCGACCGCATCGCAGAGGATCGAGTGAGCGCGGGGACCGCGACAGCCGATCGTTGGACCGACCTCGCCGACGCGACGAAACAGTCGCGCGCGGCGCTAAGCGGAGCGAGGGCGGGGGAGATCCGCTCGTTCGATGACCTGAGCCGCAGTTCCGTGCTCGGACTGCTCGCGGAAAACCGGGTGGCAGACCTCGCCAGAGCGAGAACAGCTGCACTCCTCCGCTCCGACATCGGGCACGCGCTGCTGCAGGAGGCTGCAGTGTGGCTGCGGCACGACGCCTCGTGGGAACGAGCGGCCCGGGACTTGAATCTGCACCGTCATACGCTGAAGCAGCGCATGACCGCTCTCGGTGGGGAGCTCGGGTTGCCCCTAAACGAGTTCAAAGGCCGTGCCGAGCTGTGGGCACTTCTCGTGGCACTCGATCTCGCTCGACCATGAACGCGACGCGGAGCCCAGCCGCGGCACTGCTGATCAGCTCTGCCGGTGGTAGTCGGCAGCAGTCGGCGAATCAAGTCGTAGCCAGTACCCCGACTCTGCCCGGGAGCCGCTGCAGCCGTCCGCATAGAGGCCGATGGGCGGGACGCCAAGCGTTTGGCTACGCCGTAGCGTCTGGTCTAATCAGCACTGGGACCGGACTACTGACATAATCTCGATTATAAGAGACCGATGAGCGCGGGCTGAGGGCTCCAGGCGCAACAACCTACGGGCGACTCGCGGTGCGGTCGTCTCCCTCAGTTCTCGCCGGCGGCAGCGGTGCGAATGGGAGTGATGACCGGCTCGCGATCAGCCAGAGGCCCTCGTGGAGGGCGATCGTGTCGTCGTAGACGACACCGTGGACGGAACCGTCGTGCATGATCATCGGCCCCTTGGATCGCACGGCAGCGGACTCTCCGGACTCTGTGATGACGACGTTCGTCAAGAAGTGCGACAGGGGCGCGCGCCCAGAGGCGAACAGTCGCCCGGCGGCAGCACGCAGAGCGTCGAGGCTCTGGAAGGCGCCCAGTCCCGAGCGCGTCATGTCGTAGGTGGCGTCCGGCGTGAACACCTCGTCGAGTCCGTCCAACTCGTTCTCATCGACCAGGAATGCCTGGCGGGCGAGGGTCTCGGCGATTAGCTGACGATCGGTCACTGTGAGCAGTGCATCTCCTTGCTTGGTACTGAATTCCCCAACACACGCAGTACCGATCCGGACGGAGAGCGGCGGTGGCGATACCGTGGTCCTATGAACCGGCCGTCTTCCCAGACGAAGACTGCTTCGCTGTCCCTGGTCGAGCGGAAGCAGCGCGCGGCGCGCGGGCGGATTATCGAGGCGGCCGATGCTCCGTTCTCCGAGCGGGGCTTCGACAGCGTCTCCGTCACGGACATCGCGGAACGTGCCGAGGTGGGGCGCACCACCTTCTTCCGCCATTTCGGCGACAAGACCGAGGTCGTCTTCGCCAAGGAGTAGGCCACGCTCGACGCGATCGGCGACGCGGCCTCCGCGGAGTGGACTCCGGCCCTGTCGATGGAGTCTCTCGCTGGCGCTCTGAGCGCGCTCGAGCCGCTCGTGCTCCACCTGTGCCAGCAGGCGACGATCGACGTCGACGCCTACCGGCGGCACGTCGACCTCCTCGAAGGGCACGAGGAGTTGCGCGCACGGGAAGCGCTGAAGCACCAGTACATGGCAAAGGAGCTCGCCGCAGCGCTCGTCGCGCACGGGGCGCCTCCCGCGGTCGCCACCACGGCTGCTCAGCTCGCGGTCGCCTGCTACTCCAGCGGACGCATCCTGGCGACGACCCCTGGCGACCTCGTCTCCGAGACCCGCTCTGTTTTCAGCAGCCTGCTGGAGATGAAGGCGACGACCGTCGGCGCGTGAAGCCCCGCCTGCGATGCGATTCGTGCGGCGCAGATTCCGGCCGCTGGTGACGATCGGATCGGAGGTCGGCGCTGCGGGCGAGCGCGCGTGTGTGCCCCCTGCGCCGCTGGGGCGGAGGGGGCACCGGAGTGCGGTCGGCTACTCGGTCTCGGCGCGGTCTCCGGGGACGATGGTGGTCAGGATCTGGCGGAGGCCTTCGGCGTAGGTGACAATCTCGTCGCCGGGCTGGAGGTAGACGCCGGCGTCGTGGGCGTCGCGAACGTAGGCCTTGAGGGCGGAGTCGACGACGGAGTCCGCATTGGTGCCCAGGCTGCCTGGCGTACTTGAGAAAGCCGAGGATGCGCTGGCGGGTGTCGGGGGCGCGGTAGACGACTCCCTCGGGGGTGCCGCTCTGCAGGATCGCGCCCTGGGCGATGGTGCCGGGGGTGGGGGTGAGGGAGCGCGGCACCGGAGTGACGCTGACGGAGGAGGGCGCCGACCTCTTCTTCGGACCGTACGTCGCCGGCACCCCGCTCGACGATCTCGCCCGGTACGACCGACCCGCCCGAGGCGCTCGACCGGTCCGAGTCGCCTCCCAGCACGGATTCACGGTCCCTCCGGTCCACAGGGACGTCTCGCTCCCCGCGGACCGGCCCGGATCAGGCGAAGGGGTCGGGCGTGAGGGTGTACTCGGTCTGCAGGTACTCGGCGATGCCCTCGGCCCCGCCCTCGCGGCCGAGGCCCGACATCTTCCAGCCGCCGAACGGCGCAGCCGCGTTGGAGACGACGCCGACGTTCAGTCCCATCATCCCGGTGTGCAGCGATTCGATCAGGCGCTGCCCGCGGGCGAGATCCTTCGTGAAGACGTAGGAGACGAGGCCGTACTCGGTGTCGTTGGCGAGTCTCACCGCCTCCGCCTCGTCGTCGAAAGGGACGATGGCGAGGACCGGTCCGAAGATCTCCTCGCGCAGGATCTCGCTCCCGGGCTGGACGTCGCTGACCACGGTCGCGTCGAAGAACGAACCGTGACGGTCGATCCGCGCGCCGCCGGTGCGCACGTGAGCGCCTCGCTGCACGGCGTCCGCCACGAGCGACTCGGCCTTCGCGACGGCGCGGTCATCGATCAGCGGACCGACGACGACGCCCTCCTCGGTCCCGCGTCCGACGCGGAAGCTTTCGACCCGCTCCGTCACTCGACGGGTGAACTCCTCGACGACGGAGCGGTGGACGATGAAACGGTTGGCCGCGGTGCAGGCCTGGCCGATGTTGCGGAACTTCGCGGCGATGGCTCCGTCGACGGCCTTGTCGAGGTCGGCGTCGTCGAAGACGACGAACGGTGCGTTGCCGCCGAGCTCCATCGACGTACGCAGCACGCCCTCGGCCGCCTGCTGAAGCAGCTTCTGGCCAACGGGGGTGGAGCCTGTGAAGGAGAGCTTGCGCAGACGGGGATCACTGATGATCGCGGCGGACACGGGTCCGGTCGAGGTCGTGGTGACGACATTGACGACGCCTGCGGGGAGGCCTGCGTCCTCGAGCAGCTGAGCGAAGGCGAGGGTCGTCAGCGGAGTGAGAGCGGCGGGCTTGATGACGACGGTGCAGCCGGCCGCCAGGGCCGGTGCGATCTTCCGGGTCGCCATCGCGAGAGGGAAGTTCCACGGCGTGATGAGGAAGCAGGGGCCGACCGGGTGCTGCGAGACAATGGTGCGGCCGGTGCCCTCGGGGTTCGTTCCGTAGCGGCCCTGCACACGGACGGCCTCCTCGCTGAACCACCGGAGGAACTCGCCTCCGTAGGCGACCTCGCCGAGCGCCTCGGTGTAGGGCTTGCCCATCTCGATCGACATCAGCAGGGCGAAGTCCTCCTTGCGCTCCTGGAGGAGGTCGAAGGCGCGGCGAAGGAGCTCCCCTCGCACGCGCGGAGCCGTTCGCGCCCAGGCGGGGAACGCCTCGCTCGCCGCGTCGATCGCGGCGACGCCGTCGGCGACGGAGGCGCTGGCGACCTCCTTGATCGGCTGCCCGGTCGCGGGGTCGTCGACGTGGAAGGTCGCGCCGTTCTCGGCATCGCGCCACACCCCGTCGATGAAGAGACGACCCGGCACGTTTTGCAGGAGTCGTGTCTCGCGGTTCTCAGTCATCTGTCTCCTCGTTTCCGGCGCGCCGTCGCGCCTGTCGATCGCTGTCCCGGGGCGCGGCTCGTGCGGCCGGGCGGGTTGCTCAGTACGAGCTCTCCCTGATGTCGTCGGCGTCGAGTGTCCAGGTCTGCGCGAGCGCTTCGGAGCTGCGCGCGAGCAGAGCGACGTCTGCTCCGACGAGCACGAACGTGGCGCCGGCTTCGAGGTAGGACCTCGCGACAGTCGGGTCGAACGCGTTGACGCCGACCGGCTTGCCGGCGGCGGTCACGGCGGTGAACACGTCGCGTACGGCAGCGACGACGTCCGGGTGGGTCTGCTGTCCGAGGACTCCCAGGGAAGCGGCGAGGTCGCTGGGCCCGACGAAGACGCCGTCGACGCCGTCCACCGCCGCGATCTCGGCGGCGGCGTGCACGCCCTCGACGGTCTCGATCTGCACGAACAGGGAGACGTGCTGATCGGCGTCGTGGAGGTACCCCTCGACACGGTTCCAGCGACCGGATCGCGCGAGCGCGGATCCGACTCCGCGCCTGCCCCGCGGCGGGTAGCGGACCCCCTCCACGGCGGCTCGCGCCTCCTGAGCGGAGGACACCATCGGGACCAGCACGTTCTGCGCTCCCGCGTCGAGGACCTGCTTGAGCACGACCTGGTCGTTGACCGGCACGCGCACCACCGGCGTGATCGGGTAGCCGGAGACGGCGTGCAGCTGCGCGACGACCGATTCGAGCCCGTTCGGGGCGTGCTCCATGTCGATCAGGAGCCAGTCGAGCCCGGAGCCCGCGCAGATCTCGGCGATCAGCGCTGACCCGGAGCACACCCACATGCCGGCGAGCGGCCGACCGGCATCACGGAGCTGATGACCGAAGGTCGGGTCTAGACGAAGCGGCACGAGATCGTCCCCATCTGTCCGTAGTCCGCGAGGACGGTGTCGCCGCGCTCCACCCACATCGGCCGGGTGAACGAGCCGGCGAGGATCACCTCGCCCGCCTCGAGCCGAGCGCCGTGCTGGGCGACCTTGTTCGCCAGCCAGGCCACGCCGGTCGCGGGGTGGTTGAGGACGGCCGCCGCGACACCCGACTCCTCGATGGTCTCGTTGCGGTAGAGCAGCGCGGAGACCCAGCGCAGATCGATCGCCTCGGGCTTCGTCGGGTTCCCGCCGAGCACCAGGCCTCCGTAGGCCGCGTTGTCGCTGATCGTGTCGACGATGGTGCGACCCTCCAGCTCGATGTGGGAGTTGAGGATCTCGAGCGCCGGCGTGACGTACTCGGTGGCACGGAGCACGTCGAAGAGCGTGCAGCCCGGGCCCTCGAGCGGCTCCTTCAGCACGAAGGCGAGCTCGACCTCGATGCGGACGTTCGAGAAGGCGTCGAAGGGGATCCTCGAGCCGTTCTCCCAGACGGTGTCATCGAACATGACGCCGTAGTCGGGCTCGGTGATGCCCGTTGCGACCTGCATCACCCGCGAGGTCAGTCCGATCTTGCGGCCGATGATGCGGTGTCCCTCGGCGAGCCGCCGATCGCGCCAGACGCCCTGGATCGCGTACGAGTCCTCGACCGTGGCCTCGGGATAGCGTGCGGTGATCCGGCGCATCGGCGTCCGGGTCCGTTCGGCCTCGGCGAGTTCGCGGGCGAGCGCGGTGAGGGTGGCGTCCTCGAGCACAGTGTGCTCCCTTCGTGGTGATCGGCGGGCGGCAGGGGAGGGGTCAGAGCTGGTTGCCGAGCTTGTACTCGCCCTGCTTGTACTCCGGCATCGACGCGTCGTCGCCGGGGCGGGTGTAGGAGAAGCCGTCGGCGCCGATGGTGACGGCCATCTCGCTGTCGTCGGTGCGGGCGACGAGGGGCTGGGGGTTGCCGTCGAGGTCGAGGACGAGGGACGCCTCGGTGTACCAGCTCGGAACGACGGGGGTGCCCCACCAGTCGCGGCGCTGGTTGTCGTGGACGTCCCAGGAGACGACGGGGTTGTCGGGGTCGCCGGTGTAGTAGTCCTGCGTGTAGATTTCGAGGCGGTGACCGTCGGGGTCGCGCAGGTAGAGGTAGAAGGCGTTGGACACGCCGTGCCGGCCGGGACCGCGCTCGATGGTGTCCGACATGCGCAGGGCGCCGAGCTTGTCGCAGATGGCGAGGATGTTGTGCTTCTCGTGCGTGGCGAAGGCGACGTGGTGCATCCGGGGCCCGTCACCGCCGGTCATGGCGGTGTCGTGCACGGTGGACTTGCGGCGCATCCACGCGGCGTAGACGGTGCCGTCCTCGTCCTGGATGTCCTCCGTGGTGCGGAAGCCGAGGTCGGACATGTACTTCACCGCGCGGGGGACGTCGGGGGTGACCTGGTTGAAGTGGTCGAGCCTGACGAGGGCGCCGGGGGTGTAGAGGTCGTAGCGCCAGGCGAGGCGCTCGACGTGCTCGACGTCGTGGAAGAACTCGTAGGGGAAGCCCAGCGGGTCCTCGACCCGGACGGAGTCGCCGATGCCCTTGTTCCAGCCCTCGGCGCGGCGTTCGACGCGGCAGCCCAGCTCCTCGTAGAACGCGACAGCGCGGTCGAGGTCCTCCGGAGAGCGCACCCGGTACGAGAAGGCGGCGACCGCTGCGACCGGTCCCTTGCGCAGCACGAGGTTGTGGTGGATGAACTCCTCCATCGAGCGCAGGTAGACGGCGTCGTCGTCCTCCTCCGTCACGACGAGCCCGAGGACGTCGACGTAGTAGTTGCGGGAGCGGGCGAGGTCGGTGACGACGAGCTCCATGTAGGCGCAGCGCAGCACGTCGGGCGCGGGCGCGGCAGGAGTCGGCACCGGATTCTTCGCGATGATCGGCACTTCGGCGGTCACGTAGAAGCCGGAGGAGGTGGGCGTGCGGTCGATGGTCATGTCAGCGTCCTTGCTCATAGTGGTGGTCGGGCGCCGCGACGAGTCTTCAGTCGCGGCACCCGGATCTGCTGTCGGAGCGGGAGCGGCTCCCGCGGGCGGAGACGCCCGGTCAGTGGTGGGCGGCACCGGCCTTGCCGAAGGTCGGATTGTGCACCTCGCCCAGAGTGATGTGCACGGCCTGCTGGTCGGTGTAGAAGTCGATCGAGCGGTAGCCGCCCTCGTGACCGAGGCCCGAGGCCTTCACGCCGCCGAACGGGGTGCGCAGGTCGCGCACGTTGTTCGAGTTCAGCCAGACCATGCCCGCCTCGATGTCCTGCGCGAAGTTGTGGGCGCGCTTGAGGTCGTTGGTCCAGACGTAGGCGGCGAGCCCGTAGCGGACGCCGTTCGCGAGAGCGAGTGCCTCCTCGTCGGAGTCGAACGGGGTTATCGCGACGACCGGGCCGAAGATCTCCTCCTGGAAGATCCGGGCGTCTGGGGCGACATCGGCGAAGACGGTGGGAGCGACGAAGTTGCCCTCGTCGAAGCCCTCCGCACGACCGCCGCCGGCGACTAGGCGCGCCTCGCCCTTGCCGATCTCGATGTAGCTCATGACCTTGTCGTAGTGCTCGGGGTGCACGAGCGCACCGACCTCCGTCGCGGGGTCGTGCGGGTAGCCGACGACCACGCGCTCGGCCTGGGCGGCGTACCGCTCGACGAAGTCGTCGTAGACCGAGCGCTCGACGAGGATGCGGCTGCCTGCGGTGCAGCGCTCACCGTTGAGGGAGAACACTCCGAAGATGGTCGCGTCGATCGCGGCGTCGAGGTCGGCGTCGGCGAAGACGATGGCGGGGGACTTCCCGCCGAGCTCCATGGACAGGCCCTTGAGGAACGGTGCCGCGTTGCCGAAGATCAGCTGCCCGGTGCCGCTCTCGCCGGTGAAGGAGATCAGCGGAACATCGGGGTGCTTGACCAGCGCGTCACCGGCGTCCTCGCCCAGGCCGTTGACGAGGTTGAAGACTCCCCGGGGGAGTCCGGCCTCCTCGAAGATCCCTGCCCAGAGCGAAGCCGACAGCGGGGTGAACTCGGCGGGCTTGAGCACGACGGTGTTGCCGGTCGCGAGCGCCGGGCCGAGCTTCCACGACTCGAGCATGAAGGGGGTGTTCCAGGGGGTGATCAGCCCGGCGACACCGATCGGCTTGCGATTGACGTAGTTGATCTGCCGGCCGGGCACCTTGTAGGTGTCGTCGGACTGGGCGACGATCAGGTCGGCGAAGAATCGGAAGTTCTCCGCTGCGCGGCGGGCCTGGCCGAGGGCCTGGGTGATCGGGAGCCCGGAGTCGAAGGACTCGAGCTCGGCGAGCCGGGCGTCGCGCTCCTCGACGAGGTCGGCGATGCGGTGCAGGATCCGGGAGCGCTCGCGAGGGAGCATCCGGGGCCAGGGGCCGTCGGTGAAGGCGCGGCGGGCGGCGGCCACGGCGAGGTCGACGTCGGCCTTCTTGCCGGCCGCGGCCTGGAGGTAGGTCGTGTTCGAGACAGGGTCGAGGACATCGAAGGTGTCGCCGTCGACGGAGTCGACGAAGCGGCCGTCGATGTAGTGCTGGATGCGCTCCGGCAGATCTGCGGGGACGTAGCGCGGCGCTGCGGCTGTGGTGGTGTCGGACACGGGTCCTCCTGGAGTTGAGGGTGGTCAGAAAGAGGAGAGGCCGAGGGCCTCGTCGGGATGCTCGTGGATGAGGTAGGCGTCGAGGGTCGCCGAGCGGTGGCGCCGTGCTGCCTTCTCGATCTCGCCGAGGGGAGCGGAGTTCTCGATGAGGACCAGGATGTTCTGGTGCTCGCGGACAGACTCCTGAGCGCGGCCGGGGACGAACGAGAATGTCGAGTCCCGCAGATGGCCGAGGCGCCCCCACTCGGCCTCGACGAGCTCGAGCATCCGAGGGTTCCCGCACTTCGCGAAGAGGAGTGCGTGAAACTGCTGGTTGAGGGCGGTGAACCCGCGCGGGTCGAAGCGCTCGAGGACGTCCATCATGAGGCCGTTCACATGGCGCGCTCGGCGGATGTCGTCCTCGGTGAGACGTCTAGCTGCGAGGGCGGTCGCGGCACCCTCGAGGACGCTCAGCGCCTGCATGCTGTCGCGGTACTGGGAGTCGTCGACCATCGACACGTGGGCGCCGACGTTCCGCTCGAAGGTGACCAGCCCCTCGGCCTCGAGCTGCCGGATCGCCTCCCGCACCGGCACAGCGCTCATGCCCAGGGTCGAGGCGATGCTGCCGAGGACCAGGCGGTAGCCGGGGGTGAAGTCGCCGTCGAGGATTCGCTTGCGGATCCACTCCCGCGCCTGCTGGGACTTGCTCTGGGCCGTCATCGGGCCGCTCTCGGTCATCGCGTCGCGCGCCATGCGGAGTACCGTTCCTTCCACTCCGCGTTCATCGGGAAGAGCCCGTCGACGGCGTGCCCCTCGGAGACTCGCTCGGCGATCCACGCGTCCTCCTCCTCCTGGGCGAGAGCGGCCTCGACGACCTCCTCGACGAGCGCGCGGGGAACGACGATCACTCCGTCGGCGTCGCCGACGATCACGTCGCCCGGCTGCACGGTGGCGCCACCGCAGGCGATGGTGATGTCGGAGTCCCACGGGACGTGCCGGCGCCCGAGGACCGCGGGATGGACTCCGGAGGAGAAGACCGGGAGGCCGATGTCCGAGACGGCCGCGCTGTCGCGGACTCCGCCGTCGGTGACGACTCCAGCGGCACCGCGGGCGCGAGCCCTCAGGGCGAGGATGTCACCGAGGGTGCCGGAGCCGGTCTCTCCGCGGGCCTCGATCACGATCACCTCGCCGGCGCGGACCGAGTCGAAGATGCGCTTCTGCGCGTTGTACCCGCCTCCGTGCGAGGCGAACAGGTCCTCGCGTCGCGGGACGAAGCGCAGGGTCCTCGCGACCCCGACGAGCGCTGTGCCCGGTCGGAGCGGCCGGACCCCGTCGATCGTGGTGTCGTTCAGGCCGCGCTTGCGCAGCTGCGCGGACAGTCCTGCCACCGGGACCCGCTCGAGCGCGGCGCGGAGGTCGGGGTGGAGCGCCGTTCCGCTCTCGGCGGGGAGACCCGCCGCCTCGCGAGAGCCCCACGCCTCTGCGCGCTGGAGGTCGTCGACGGATGGTGTGGAGCCGAGGGCGGGGTCGAAAGCGACGGCTCCGGCCTCGACCGTCGTGATGAGCCGACCCGAGCTCGGCGCCCCGGTCGCCCGGGGAGCATCGACCTCGACCTCGACCACGTCGCCGGGCTGCACGACGGACGAGCCGGCGGGAGTGCCGGTGAGGACGATGTCGCCGGGCTCCAGCGTCAGGTGCTGGGACAGATCGGCCAGGATCTGCGGGAAGGAGAAGAGGAGGTCACCGGTCGTGTCGTCCTGAGCGATCTCGCCGTTGACCCAGGTGCGCACGCGCAGTTCGGCCGGATGGACGCCGTCCGCCCTAAAGCACGAGGCGCCGAGCGGGGTGAAGCCGTCCCCTCCCTTCGAGCGCACGTTGGACCCGGAGTCGTTGGCGCGGAGGTCGTAGAGCCCGAAATCGTTCGCCGCGGTGATCCAGCCGACGTGCGACCAGGCGTCCTCGGCGCTGATTCTGCGAAGGGGCCGCTCGATGACGAGAGCGATCTCGCCCTCGAAGGCCAGGAGCTCGGTGCCGAGCGGCCGCTCGATCGACGAGCCGGAGCCGGCGACCGAACTGCTGGGCTTGAGGAAGTAGGACGGAGCCGCCGGGCGTCTGCCTCGCTGCGCAGCACGGGAGGCGTACGCGAGGTGCACCGCGATGATCTTGCCGGGCCGCATCGGCAACGCGGAGAAGCGCTCGCGATCCGCCGATGACAGCCAGCCGCCCGCCGGGTGGTGATCAGACATGCAGAGCTCCTTCGCTCGTCGTATGCGAAATCGTATACGATGCGAGCCTCTCTGGCAAGAAAGACCGTCGGTTGTGGAGTGCTGCCGATCTCGTTACTCTCTGTCCAATAGTAGAACGGTGCATTCGATAATAGAACGTGCTCCGAACTCCCACGCTCCGACATCGCTGTCGGAGGAAGGAATCGACGACGATGCAGTTCCACAATCACGGTTACGTATCCGGAGACCCGCGCATCAGCACGGAGGCGGGAACGGGGGTCGACCGCCCCGCCGATCTCCCCGATGAAGTGGATGTCCTCATCGTCGGCGCGGGTCCTGCGGGGATGATCCTGGCTGCGCAGCTCTCGCAGTTCCCGGGCATCACGACCCGGATCATCGATCGCCGACCCGCGCGCCTCGCGATCGGTCAGGCCGACGGCATCCAGGCGCGCAGCGTCGAGACGTTCCAGGCCTTCGGCTTCGCCGAGCGGATCGTCAGCGAGGCGTACCGCATCACCGAGATGTGCTTCTGGAGTCCCGATCCCGCGGATCCGACCCGCATCGTGCGCTCGGGTCGCGCCGAGGACGATCCGCACGGGATCAGCGAGTTCCCGCACCTCATCGTCAACCAGGCGCGGGTCCTCGACTACTTCGCCGAAGTCATGCAGTTCTCGCCCACTCGGATGAGCCCGGACTACGGCTACGACTTCCTCGGGCTCGACGTCTATCACGAGGGCACCACCGACCACCCGGTCACCGTGACGCTGCGCCGCACCGCGGGCGAGAAGGCGGGCGAGGAACACCGCGTCAGAGCCGCCTATGTCGTCGGAACCGATGGAGCGCGCAGCGGTGTGCGCCAGTCGATCGGACGCACTCTCGAAGGGGACCAGGCGTTCCATGCGTGGGGAGTGATGGACATCCTCGCCGTCACCGACTTCCCGGACATCCGGACCAAGTGCGCGATCCAGTCGCAGGCGGGCAGCATCCTGCTGATCCCACGGGAAGGCGGCCACCTGTTCCGTCTCTACGTCGACCTCGGAGAGGTCGCCGCCGATGACGACGGCGCTGTCCGCCGCACACCGGTCGAATCCGTCATCGCCCAGGCCAACGCCATCCTCAGCCCGTACACGCTCGACGTGAAGGACGTGGCCTGGTCGAGCGTCTACGAGGTCGGTCACCGGCTCACCGACGGCTTCGACGACGTCGACCCCGGAGAGGAGCGAGCACCTCGCGTCTTCATCGCCGGCGACGCCTGCCACACCCACAGCGCCAAGGCCGGACAGGGCATGAACGTGTCGATGCAGGACGGCTTCAACCTGGGGTGGAAGCTCGCGCACGTCCTCGAGGGCCGCAGCCCGGCCTCCCTCCTCGCGACGTACTCCCGAGAGCGGCACGTCATCGCGAGGAACCTGATCGACTTCGACAAGGAGTGGTCGACCCTGATGGCCAAGAAGCCGGAGGAGTTCGAGAACCCGGCCGAACTCGGCGAGTTCTACACCCGCACAGCGGAGTTCCCCGCCGGCTTCATGACCCGGTACACACCGTCGATGATCGTCGGCGGCGACGCGCATCAGGCCCTCGCGAAGGGCTTCCCGATCGGCAAGCGCTTCAAGTCGGCACCGGTGGTACGGGTCGCCGACGCGAATCCTGTGCATCTCGGCCACCACCACCGCGCGGACGGACGCTGGCGCTTCTACGCCTTCGCCGACGGCGCCCAGGGCAGCTGCCCTGCCCTGGAGGAGTGGTCGCACTGGCTCGCGACGGCACCGGACTCGCCCGTGGTGCGCTTCACGCCCCGCGACACCGACGTCGACAGCCTCTTCGACGTAAAGGTCGTCTATCCGGAGCGGCACTCCGAGATCGACCTCGGTCGCGTCCCCGCCCTCTTCCTCCCGCGCACAGGTCCCTTCGACCTGATCGACTACGAGAAGGTCTACTCCGCCGACCCGGCCGCCGACATCTTCGACGCTCGAGGAATTGACCGCTCGACCGGCGTGCTCGTCGTCGTGAGACCCGACCAGTACGTCGCCGCCGTGCTCCCCCTCGCCGACACCGAGGCGCTCTCCTCCTTCTTCGCGGCGACTCTGCTCGCACCCGCGTGACCTGACGCCACTTCCCCGGGGACGCGCTCGCGAGCGGTTCCTCCTATCGAAAGGCAGAACGATGCCCACCGTCGTCACGCACGTCGCCGCGGCCCTCTCCCAGCACATCCGAACCGTCTTCGGGGTGATGGGCAACGGCAACGCCCACTTCATCGACGCGCTCGAGCGCACCAGTGCCGCCGAATTCGTCGCCGTCCGCCACGAGGCCGGGGGCGTCGTCGCGGCGGATGCGTTCTCCCGCGCCGGGGGCGGGATCGCCGCGGCGACGGCCACGTACGGTGCGGGTTTCACGAACACCCTCACCGCACTGGCCGAGGCCGTCCAGGCGCGGGTCCCTCTGATGCTGGTCGTCGGCGACGAGCCGACCTCCGGGCCACGGCCCTGGGACGTCGATCAAGTCGCACTCGCCTCCGGCGTCGGGGCCCGGACCTACACCGTCGGACGCACGGACGCCGCGGCGACCACGCTCCTGGCTATCGAGCACGCCCTGCAGTTCCGCGTGCCGACGGTCCTGGCGATCCCTTATGACGTCGGCACACTCGAAGCCGGACCGGTCCAGCCGACACCGGAGCTGCGGAGCGCTCCGAAGGCGCCCGTGAGCACCTTCATGCAGCTCGCGGTCGGTGATGCGGCAACGGCGCTCGCGAACGCGGAGCGACCGTTCCTCCTCGCCGGTCGCGGCGCCTGGCTGGCCGGTGCGAGCGGCACCCTCGGGGCACTGGCGGAGGCCACCGGCGCGCTCACCGCCTCGACCGCTCTCGGCCGCGGAGTGTTCCCCGACGGCCGGTACGACCTGGGTGTGACGGGCGGTTTCGGCACCGACGCGGCGACCGAGTTGATCCGCCAGGCGGACGTCGTGGTCGTGTTCGGCGCCTCGCTCAATCAGTTCACCATGCGCTTCGGCGCGCTGTTCGCGCCGACGACCAGAGTGATCCAGGTGGACCTCGCCCCGACCGCGACTCATCCTCATGTCGGGACCTACCTCCGCGGTGACGTCGCCGACGTCGCGGAAGCGCTGCTCGCCGGCGTCCGGGGGGCAGGCACGACGCCGAGCCGCTGGCGCGACACCGCGCCCCTCGAGAACGTCCGGCAGCACGACCCCGGAACGGGGCTCGCCGACGACGGGCTGCTGGACCCCCGCTCGGCAGCCGCCCGGATCGGCGAGCTCCTCCCCGCCAACAGGGTCGTCGTCTCCGACGGAGGCCACTTCATCGGTTGGGCCAACATGTACTGGCCCGTCGCCAGCCCGGAACGGATGGTGATGGTGGGGACGGCGTACCAGTCGATCGGCTTCGGCTTCCCCAGCGTGCCGGGAGCCGCATTCGCGCGGCCGGACGCCACCGTCGTCCTGACCACCGGGGACGGAGGCGGGCTGATGGCCCTGGCCGACCTCGAGACGGCCGTCCGAGTAGCGCGCGGACGAGGCCTGGCCGTGGTGTGGAACGACGCCGCCTACAGCGCAGAGGTGCACGTGTACGGCAGCAAGGGGCTCACCAGAGAGCCGATGATGATCCCGCAGGTCGACTTCGCCGCTCTGGCAGCGAGTGTGGGCGCGCGCGGAGTCGTCGTCCGTCGAGTGAGCGATCTCGACGTCCTCCGGGAGTGGTCCGCCCTCCCCGCGACCGAGCGCCCGTTCCTCTTGCTCGATCTCCGCGTCTCCGGGACGGTCATCGCCCCGTATCAGCACGAGATCATGGCCCTGAACCGCTGACATCGAGGCCGCCGTCCCGGTGGGAGGTCACGACGCCGGGGCGGTCGAGGCCGCAGGTGGCGCCGGCGTTCCGATGCCCGTAGTCGCGCCCTGCTCGGTGACCGCCTCACCCCCGTCCTGCACAGCAGCCTCACCCTCCCGGATGCACCGGGCTCATCGGCGCGCCTCCCCTCCCTCTGCACCGGCCGCGTCGGCTCGTCGCCGAGCTCCGAGCCGGCGACCGCCGCAACGCCCCGCCGGAGCCCGGACTTCCGGATCCGCCGACGATGCCCTTGCGGACGCGCGGAACGCCACATACCTTGTGCGCAGCCAGCGGGAGGCTCTCTCCCACTGAGTGAACAATTGGGTCGGGTAAAGCTCATGCGAGACGGTGCGTGGCGCCCGGATCTGGATGAGACCTCCTACGGCGAGCTCTACGGAAAGACGGTCGGGATCATTGGTCTCGGCAACATCGGCAGATGGGTGGGCAAGATCGTCCACCACGGCTTCGGGGCGGACGTCGTCTACTACGACGACGCGCAGATCCCGCTGACGGTGTCCGAGCTCATCCCCGCGACCGCCGTCTCGCTGGAGGAGCTGATGACTCGGTCCGACATCGTCTGCGTGAATGTGCCCCTCAACGAGAAATCGCACCAGTTGATCGGCGCAGAGCAGCTCGCGCTGATGAAGTCGAGCGGCATTCTCGTGAACGTCGGGCGAGGAGAGGTCCTCGATGAGGGGGCACTCGTCGACGCCCTGCGCCGGCGGGCCATCGTCGGCGCCGGACTCGACGTGTTCGCGGCCGAGCCGCTGGCGGCATCGAGCCCCCTCCGAGAACTCGACAACGTGATCTGCACTCCTCACATGGCGGGAGTCGGATGGGAGAACGTCCAGCGACGGATCGCCGCCGTGTGGGGCAATCTCGACACCGTTCTCCGAGGCGGCGTGCCCACGGGAGTGATCACCGAGACGCTGCGAGCAGACCCTCGATGAGCGCACGATGATGCTCCACTCCGGCGGGGGCGGGGTCCCGGGGTTCTCAGGCCCGGTCGGTGGAATCGATCACATCGGCATCGTGGTGCAGGACGCCGAGCGAGCCGCGGTCTACTACACCGATCGACTCGGACTGCGGATCGTCGACGACGAGGTGCTCGACGAGCCCGGAGTGAGAGTGATGTACCTCGCGGCGGGACCCGACCTGATCCAGCTCGTGCAGCCGCTCCGCGAGGGTCCGGTCCGCAGCTGGCTCGACGCGAACGGAGAAGGGCTGCACCACGTCTGCCTGCGCGTGCAGGACATCGGCGCCCTCCTCTCGGAGCTCGGCGATCAGGACGACGCGGTGACGTTCCGCGGCGGCCGCCGGCGACGGGCCTGCTTCCTGATGAACGCTCCGGTCGGCGTCCGGATCGAGCTCACCGAAGCAGCCGCGATCGCATCGACCGTGGACGCCGAGGCGGCCACGGGGTCGTAGCGGTCGTGGACACTTCCGCGTCGCGCGACACCGGTGCCGGCTGTGTCCACAGCCGTGCCGACGGGCTCGCTCGAGTCCCCGATCACCCGTCGAGCGCGACTCGGATCGCCGCAGCGGCCACGAGAAGACGGTTCGCCAGTACTGCCGGATCGCGGGTGGCTCCGACGTACATGACCGCCAGTGCCGCCGGTTGCAGACGTCGCGTGACGAGGGGCACTGACACCGCCTGCACGGTGGCGATGACCTCGTCGTGGCTGGTGGCGAAGCCGCGGAGGGCGATCGCGTGGATCTCGGCGCGCAGCTCGGGCGAGATGCCCTCGGGCCACTCACTCTCTGGGAGGGCGGAGAGGATCGCCTTGCCAGGAGCGCCGACGGTGATCGCATGGCGCGCTCCGGGTCGCTGAGCCACGGACGCGGCGATCGTGCTCCGCGCTTCGACACTCACCAGGGTGACGCATTCGTCAGCATCGAGGACCGTGAGGAAGCAGGTCATTCCGAGCTCCTGCGCGACCGCGCGTAGCTCAGGCAGTGACGACGCCTGAAGATCGGACGACACACCGGCGGCCAGTGCCGCCATCCGCGGCCCCAGAACGATGCGCCCCTGCGAGTCGCGCACAATCAACCGGTGATCCTCGAGCGTCCGCAGCAACCGGTAGGCGATGGAGCGGTGCACCGTCAGGTGGCGCGCGACTTCGTCGATCGTCAGGCCGGCCGGAGCCTCCGCCAGGAGCTCGAGAATGCTGACGCCGCGGTCCAGGGTCTGCGAACCACCAGGGGTCGGCATGCGAACGGCTTCGGTCATCGGGTCGCTCCCGCCGCTCGGCACATCGTGTCCTGATGCAGGAGATGCGCCGTCACCGGGTGGGATGCCATGTTCGATAGTAGAACGGCGACAGAGCCGAGGACGCTCGACCGCTCCCTCGGCGCGTCGGAGACGGAGCTGATCGGCACACTCGCGCGCGAGCGTCGCCCCTTGTGGTCGACTGCGGGGCTGGCTACCGTTGTCTCACCAAGTGGGACACTTGATCTCACTCTATGAGAGGTCACAATGATGTCGCCTACCACCGAGCCCGTGGACACCTCCGCGATGCCCCTCAACGGGATCCGCGTCCTGGAACTCGGCAACTACATCGCTGCGCCGTTCGCGTCCCGCATCTTCGGCGATTTCGGCGCCGAGGTCATCAAGATCGAGAAGCCCGGTGGCGACGAGCTCCGCGACTGGCGCCGCCCGGTCGGCACGACCTCCATGCTCTTCCGTACCGTCGGACGCAACAAGAAGTCCGTCGTTCTCGACCTCAGGCGCGAAGAGGGCCGCGAGGCCGTGAAACGACTGATGGCGAAGTCGGACGTCGTGATCGAGAACTTCCGGCCCGGCACCATCGAGAAGTGGGGCATCGGACCGAACGTCCTGCGCGAGCTGAACCCGAACGCAATGCTGGTGCGGATCTCCGGGTACGGGCAGACCGGTCCGTACCGGGACCGCGCAGGATTCGGAAGCGCAGCGGAAGCCTTCGCCGGGCTCCGCTTCCTCACGGGCGATCCCGACCGCCCCGCATCCCGGCAGGCGGCGAGCATGGCCGACACGGTCGCCGGTCTGTACGGGGCGATCGGCGCACTGATGCTGATGCTCCAGCGGGCGCGCGGCATCACGACCGTGGCGCAGGTCGTCGACATCGGGCTCTACTAAGGCCTGTTCAGCCTCCTGGAAGCCCTCGTCCCCGAATACGACGCGTACGGGATGATCGCGCAAGCGATCGGGGGGTTCGCTGCCCGGAGTCGTCCCGATGGGGGCGTACCCGTGCGCGGACGGGCTGGAAGTGGTCATCGGCGGCAACGCCTCCTCCGTCTTCTCCCGCCTGATGCGCGTCATCGGCCGGAGCGACCTCGCCAAAGACGTCTCGCTCCGTACGTCCGAAGGACGCCAAGCGCGCGAGGACGAGCTCAACACGATGATCGAGCAGTGGACGCGGTCTCGCTCACTCGCAGAAGTGCAGGCCGAACTGGATGCCGCCGGTGTCCCCGCCGGACCCGTCTACGACGCGGCGTCGATCGCAGAGGACCCGCATCATCGGGCGCGTGGCATGATCGAGACACGGGAAGTGGTCGTGGACGATGAGCCCCGGCTCATCCGTTTCCCCGGCGTCGTACCGGTCATCCCGGGCGCGGAAGGCGCCACCCGCTGGTTGGGGCCCGATCTCGGAGCCCACACCGAAGAGATCCTGCGCGACGTCGCCGGATACACCGACACTGAGCTGAGCGCTCTGCAGGAGGCCACCGATGCGTGTTGAGATCACTGACGTGTTCCTCCGCGACGGCCTCCAGGACGAACACGTCGTCGTTCCCACCACCGAGAAGCTGCGCATCGCCGATCTCCTCCGCCGTGCGGGCGTCGGTCGGATCGAAGCCGCCTCCTTCGTCAACCCGACCCGGGTGCCGCAGATGGCCGATGCCGCCGAACTCTTCGCGGCCCGTCCTGTCGACGCAGCCGAGTGACCGCCCTCGCCCTGAACGGCAGAGGCATCGACCGAGCGATCGAGGCGGGAGTGCGAGAGATCGAGATCGTCGCCTCCGCGAGCACGGGACACAGCACCGCCAATGCAGGCAAGTCCACGGAGGCCGCCCTCGACGACCTGGAACGGGCAGTACATCGGCACCAGGGGAGCGGCGTGCAGTTCGTCGCGGGCATCTCCACCGCGTTCGTCTGCCCTTTCGAGGGCGACGTCCCCGCTGAGCGGGTCGTCCACCTCGCCGAATGGTTCGCGCGGATGGGCGTCACCATGGTCGGTCTCGCCGACACACTCGGCACCGCCACACCCGACCTCGTCCTGGACACCACCCGCCGCGTCCGGGAGGCGTTGCCACACCTGGACTACTCCCTGCATCTGCACAACGCCCACGGGAGAGCCCTCGAAACGGTGCTCACCGCGGTCGAGGACGGCATCGTCCGCTTCGACGCCGCCCTCGCCGGCTACGGCGGATGTCCGTTCGCGCCGGGCGCAGCCGGTAACCTCGACACCCTCGAGCTGGTCCGGCATCTCCACGGGGCCGGACACGACACCGGCATCGACGTCACACGCCTCGCCGAGGTCACCGCGCAGGCCCGCACAGTCGTCCACTCCTCGCCGCCGATCGCCGCCTGACCGTGGGCGGGGTCCGAAGGGCCGAGCCGGCCCCCAGCTGAACAGGACAGAAGATGGCAGCAGAGGCACGGCCCGCTCCCTCGAACCGGATGCTCGAGCGGGTCGCTCAGATCCTCGACGCCCTGGACGGAGGGCCCGCGGGCGCGAGCGACATCGGCCGACTCACGGGGCTGTCGGTGTCGACCGTGCATCGAATCGCGCTCGCGATGGTGGAGGAAGGCTTCCTCCGCCGATACGCGGATGGCCGTTACGTCCATGGCTGGCGCGTGGCCCGCTCGCGCCTGGACACCACCGCGCTGCCGCACGTGCTCGCACTCCGCGACGCCTGTGGTGAGAGCGTTCAGCTCTGGGTGCGCAGCGGCGACTTCCGCGTCTGCCGACTGTCGGCCGAAACCGAGCATGCGCTGCGCGTGACACTTCCCGTCGGAGCTCGTATCCCGCTCCCGGCGGGCTCGGCCGGTGGAGTGCTCGCCAAGACGCCCGAGGCGCAGGAATCGATTCTTCAGCATGGCTGGTTCGAGCAGATTCAGTCGCGGACCCAGGGTCTCTCCTCGGTCAGCGCCCCCATCGTCATCGACGGGGCGCTCGTCGCCGCACTGTGTGTGGTCGTGCCAGTGGCGCGACTCCACACCACGCCGGGCCGCGACCACGGCGAACTCCTCGTCGAGGCCGCACGCCGTCTCTCCGAGGAGCTTCACGGTTGAAGTCGAGCGGGCACCGCATTAGACGAGCCTCCGCGAGTCACATTGCGATGCCGGCCGCCACGAACGCATCGACCTACCCGACGACCTGCGCGAACCCCGAGTAAACTGACATAATATAGATTATCGGATACTGGGCGACTGGCTGAAAAAGGAAGAAGACGAACGTCAGCCCCGAGTCGGCCGCGTCGAGCGGGCGGTGTCACCCTGGCTCGTCATACCTCGGTCAGAGAGCCCGGCGGAGCCATTCCTCAACGCCGCTCACGTGCACGAGGGTGAGCGCTTCGGCCAGCCGGCTGTCGGAGGCTTCGATGGCCGCGAGGATGGCGGCGTGTTCTCTGAGTGTCCGGTCGACGGCGCTCTGCTCGGTGATACCCCGCCAGATCCGTGCGCGGACGGTCTGACTCGAGGGAGACGTTGGTGGTCTCGCGCGACATCGGGACCGGGGAGCCCCGCTCCTCCGCCACTCAGCGCCTGTCCTTGTCGGCGGACGGGCGCGCCTTGGACATCGAGACTCGCGTGCAGTGGAGGGAGCGGCAGAAGCTGCTCAAGCTCGCGTTCGACTTCGACGTGCACGCCGAGACGGCAGCGAGTGAGATCCAGTTCGGTCATGTCCGTCGTCCCACCCACCGCAACACCTCTTGGGATGCCGCGCGGTTCGAGACGGTGGCTCACCGCTGGCTGCACGTCGACGAGCCGGGGTTCGGCGTCACGGTTGCGAACGATCGTGTCTACGGGCATGACGTCACTCGCGTCTCGCGGCGCGAAGGCGGCACGACGACGGTCGTGCGTGAATCGCTGCTGCGTGCTCCGACGTTCCCCGACCCCGCGGCGGACCAGGGAGAGCATGTCTTCCGCCACTCGGTCTCGACCGGGGGAGTGCTCGACGCGGTCGCCGAGGGATACCGGCTCAACCTGCCGCTGCGCGAGGTGGGTACCGGACCCCGCGTAGAGATCGAGCCGATCGTCCGCGTCGACGGTTCGCGCTCGGTGCTGGTGGAAGCCGTCAAGCTGGCGGAGGACGGCTCGGGTGACGTGATCGTCCGTGTCTACGAGTCCCGCGGTGGGCGGGCGGTCGCCGACCTCATCGCCGGCTTCCCTGCGGCAGGCGCCACGAGGACCGATCTTCTGGAGAGAGCTCTCCCCGATCAGCCCGGTGACGCGATGCACCTCGAGATGCGTCCGTTTGAGATAGCGACCGTCAGGATCTCCGTCAGCGGGTGAAGCGGTGGTGGCGAGCCCGGTGGATGTCGAGACGATGCCGTCGCCAGTCTCCATCCGGCGACAGGACGCTGGCCTTCGTCGTCCGGGACATGCGCCCCCCGTACGCGGTCGCGCGCGCCGTGTTTGGCCACGGCCCTCGTCACTCCCGCCCTCCTCACCCAATGACCTCCTCCCGGTAGCGTGTACGCCTACTCGCCCATGACGAGTCTGTCCGTCCGGTACTCCTGGGCGGCCGTGTCCGTCAGCCGCCCGAGCTCTCGCGGATGACCAGGCGGTGAGGTGCGGTAATCGTGGCCGCCCTAAGGTCCTCGCCCGAGAGCCGGCGGATGAGCCGGTCGAGAGCGGTTCGCGCGATCCAGTCCTTGTCGGGGCTGATGCTAGTGATCGACGGCGACGAGAAGCGCCCCTCCTCGATATCGTCGAATCCGACGATGGCAATGTCTTCCGGACAGCGCAGTCCGACTTCGTGCAGGGAGCGCAGCGCTCCAGCGGCGAGTGGATCGGAGTAGCAGAAGACTCCATCGGGGCGGACAGGGGCGTTAAGTAGTTCCCGCATTGCGGCAGCGCCGTACTCGCGTCTGAAACCTGCGGTCTCGGGCGCTCCGCCGTTAAGCACGGGGAGATCGGCCGCTCGGAGTGCGTCCTCGTAGCCGGCGTTCCGCAACTGGATCGTCCCCTCGCCGCCCTGCCTGCTTCCGATGACTCCGATTCGCCGATGTCCTCGGGCGATGAGGTGCTCGACGGCCTCGCGGGCGGCCGTGCGGTTGTCGATGGCCACGTGGTCGAATCCGGGGATGTCGGTCTCGCCAAGGAACACGGCGGGGCCACCGGCTCGGAGGACAGCGACGTCGATCGGATCGAGCGCGATCGGGTTGAGAGCGAGAGCGTCGAAGAGCCCACCTCGCGCACTTCGCGAGATGAACTCTCGCTCGCGGTCGGGATCGCCGTTGGTCTGATCGATCACGACGGTGATGCCGCGTTCGGCGCCGGCCTCGACGAACGCCCGGGTCAGCTCTGCGAAGTAGGGGGTGTCGAGCTCGGGCAGCATGAGGCCGATGAGGCCGGTACGCCCGACTTTGAGACTGCGCGCCATCTCGCTCGGCCGGTAATCGAGCGACTCGATCACATCCAGGACGCGTTGCCGCGTGTCGGGCGCGATGCTCGCGAACCCGTTCACCACATTCGACACGGTGCGGACCGAGACCCCGGCCGCTGCAGCGACTTCGCGACGTGTGGTCATGAGCCTCCCTCTGTCTTCAGCATCAGGCTATTGCATCGAAGCAAATATCCCCGTACCCTGGCCATCGTTCCGGTTTTGCATCGAGGCAATTGACCGGGCCACTTACAGAGAGGTAAGAGATGTTCGCGAGAACTGCGGTGCCCGGGGCTCCCCGGCACACCCTGCTCCGACGCACGATGTCGATCGGCGCGGGGCTCGCCCTGGCCGGGATCGCCCTCGCCGGCTGCTCGGCGGGGGGCGGCGGCGGAGACGGCTCCGTCGAGATCAGCTACCTGGTCGCCAACGACCCGACCGGTGTCGAATCGGCCGAGCGCGTGCTCGCCGCCTTCGAGGAGAAGTACCCCGACATCTCGGTGACGCTGCAGACGCAGCCGGCCGGCACCGAGGGCGACAACCTGACCAAGACCAAGCTCGCGACCGGCGAGATGGAGGACGTCTTCGTCTACAACACCGGCTCACTGTTCCAGGCCCTCAACCCTGATCAGACCCTCGTCGACTTGTCCGACCAGTCGTGGATCGGGAACGTCACAGACGACTTCCTCACCACGGTGAAGACCGACTCCGGCACCTACGGCGCGCCGATCGGAGCCTCCTTCGGCGGCGGCGTCCTCTACAACATCCCCGTCTACGAGGAGCTCGGCCTCCAGGTGCCGACGACCTGGGATGAGTTCATGGCGAACAGCGAGACGATCAAGCAGAAGCTGCCCGACGTCGCTCCCGTGCTGCAGGCCTACGGCGAGACCTGGACCAGCCAGCTCTTCGTTCTCGCCAGCTACGCCGACATCGCCGCGGAGCAGCCGGACTGGGCCGAGCAGTTCACCGCCAACAAGGTGAAATTTGCCGACGAGCCGGGGATCATCGGGTTCCAGTACCAGCAGGACGTCTTCGATGCCGGCCTGCTGAACGAGGACTTCCCCTCGCTCACCCACGACCAGGCGCTGCGGATGCTCGCTGAGGGCGACGCCGCCCAGTACCCCATGCTCACGAATGCCGCGGGGGCGATCGCCCAGAACACCCCCGACCGGCTGAACGACGTCGGTTTCTTCGCCCTGCCCGCTCCGGAGGCGGACAACACCGCCGCCACTATCTGGCAGCCGGCCGGCCTCTTCATCCCCAAGAGCACCGAGGGCGACGAGCTCGAGGCGGCGAAGACGCTCGTCGACTTCATCGCGGCCAGCCCGGAGGCGTGCGAGATCAGCCAGTCGACCGGTACCCCAACTGGCCCCTACGTCATCGACACCTGCCCGCTCGAGGGCGAAGTCCCGCAGATGGTGAAGGACGTCCAGACCTACTTCGACTCCGGCCGCACCTCGCCGGCGCTCGAGTTCCTCTCGCCGGTGAAAGGCCCGAACCTCGAGAACATCGCGATCGAGGTCGGCTCCGGCATCACCTCCGCCGCCGACGGCGCCGCGGCGTACGACATCGACGTCGAGAAACAAGCGCAGCAGCTCGGGCTCGACGGCTGGTGACCCTGTACTCCTCGAGGCGCGGACCGGGCGCCACCCGTCCGGTCCGCGCTCCGGAAAGGCGCGACACATGACCCTCCTTCGCAGATCGCTCACTCCGAGCACGCGCCGGCAGCCTTGGCGCGACGGCCCGAGCGCTCAGGGCTCGATGTACCCGCTGTGGTTCGTCATCCCGGCAGCCGTGCTGTTCCTCGTGCTCTTCGCCGTGCCGACGTTCGCATCGTTCTACTTCAGCCTCACCCGCTGGTCGCTGTTCGACGTGGAGTTCATCGGCTTCGACAATTTCGTCCAGTTCTTCCGTGAGCCGCAGCTCGTGACCGGATTCGTCAACACGATCATCTACGGCCTCACGACGAGCATCGCGAAGGTGGTGCTCGGGCTTGCTCTCGCGGTGCTCCTCACCGCTCCGATCCTCGGGCGGGGGTACCTCCGCTCGGTGGTCTTCTTCCCCGTCCTGGTATCGACGATCGGCATCGGCATCGCGTTCAAGGTGCTGCTCGACCCCTTCGACGGCGCCGTGAACACCGTGCTCGCCTGGGTCGGAATCGACGGGCCCGGCTGGCTGACCGACCCGAGCACAGCGCTGCTCACCGTCGCCGCCGTCGATGTCTGGAAGGGCGTCGGCATCGCGACCCTGATCTTCATCGCCGGCATCGTCGCGATCCCGCAGGACTACTTCGAGGCGGCACGGATGGACGGCGCCACCGGGCGTCAGCAGTTCGTCAGCATCACGCTCCCGCTCTCGCGCCCCGCGATCGGCACCGTGATCGTGCTCTCCCTCATCGGCGGGCTGCGCTCCTTCGACCTGATCTGGGCGATGACCAAGGGCGGGCCGGGCTTCACCAGCGACGTTATCGCCTCCGTGATCTACAAGCAGTACCAGGCGGGCTTCTACGGCCTCTCGACCGCTGGCAACGTCATCCTCTTCGTGGTCGTCGCGGCGATCATGGTGCCGCTCTCGTTCTTCCTCAACCGGCGGGCGGCCGACCAGTGAGGGCCGTGCGCACCCGCGGCGCCGTGATCGGGATCATCGCGATCCTCGTCAGTGTCGTGGTCTTCCTCCTGCCGTTCGCGTTCATCGTGCTCACCGCCTCCAAGACAGCGCCGGAGGCCTCGCAGCTGCAGTTCTCGCTTCCCGAGGCCTGGGCGTTCTGGGACAACCTGGTCGCCGTCGCCACCTACCGCGACGGAGTCGTGCTGAGAGCGTTCGTCAACTCGACGATCCTCACCGTCCTCAGCGTCACGATCATGGTGATCCTCGCGGCAGCGGTGGGGTACGTGACCCAGCGCCGCCGCTCCTGGATCAACCCGCTGGTCGACGTGATGGTCCTCGCCGGGCTCATCGTGCCTCCGGCGATCGTGCCGACCATCTGGGTGCTGCAGGGCATCGGGCTGTTCAAGACGCTCGGCGGCCTGGTGCTCATCGAGGTCACCTTCGGTCTGTCCTTCTGCATCCTGCTATTCCGGGCCTTCGTCGCCTCGATCCCGCGAGAGCTCGACGAGGCCGCGATCCTCGACGGCGCAGGGCCTCTCCGGCTGTTCTTCGGAGTGGTGATGCCGCTGCTGCGCCCGGTGATCGTGACCGTGATCGTGGTGCAGTCGGTGGCCGTCTTCAACGACTTCACCAACCCGCTCTACTTCCTCCCGGGAGACGAGAACGTCACCGCGCAGCTGACGCTCTACAACTTCCAGGGACAGTCGCTGAGCCAGTACAACCTGCTCTTCATGGACATCCTGCTCATCACGATCCCGCCCCTCGTCCTCTACATCTTCTTCAACCGCCAGATCGTCGCAGGCATGACCAGCGGCGCCCTGAAGGGCTAGGCACTCGTGCCCGCCTCCTCAACAGAGAGTGACCCCAGAATGGTCAGCACCATCCCCAGGCCCGAGCACCCGCGCCCGCAGTTCGAGCGCGCCGACTGGCTGAACCTCAACGGCCTCTGGCAGTTCGAAGTCGATCGCGGCGACACGGGATTCGAGCGCGGTCTGCTCGGCAGAGAGCTCCGCGACGAGATCAAAGTGCCCTTCGCGCCGGAGTCCACGGCATCGGGAATCGGCGACGTCGACTTCCTCACCGCGGTCTGGTATCGGCGCACCGTGACCGTGCCGGAAGACTGGGCCGGGCGACGCCTCCTCCTGCACTTCGGCGCCGTCGACCACGATGCGACCGTCTGGGTCGACGGGACCGAAGTGGCCAGGCACCGCGGAGGCTTCACCTCCTTCACCGCCGACCTCGGCCCCCGCGAGCCGGGCGCCGGGCTGACGATCGTCGTTCGGGCCCGCGACACCCGCGACGAGCCGCAGGCGCGCGGCAAGCAGGCGACCTGGTTCGAGAACACCGCCTGCTTCTACACCCGGACCACGGGCATCTGGCAGACGGTCTGGCTGGAGCCGGTTCCGGAGGCGAGCATCGGCTCGGTCTCGATCGTTCCGCAGCGGGCAGACTCCAGCTTCGCCGTCACCGCCGAACTCTCGCACCGCTCGGCCGGGATGACGTTCGAGGCGGTGCTCTCGGATGCGCAGGGCGCAGTCGTGACAGAGCGGATCGCGGCCGACGACCTCGGCCCGCGCCTCACGCTGCGGATACCGGAAAACCGCGTGCGCCTGTGGTCGCCGACCGATCCGCACCTCTACGACCTCACGCTCCGGCTCCTCGACGGCTCGCACGTCGTCGACGAGGTGAAGTCGTACGCGGGCCTGCGCTCGGTCGCGATCGACGGCCATCGCATCCTCCTCAACGGCGAGCCCGTCTTCCAACGCCTCGTCCTCGATCAGGGCTACTGGCCCGACACCCTGATGACGGCGCCGTCCGACGACGCGCTGCGCCGAGACATCGAGCTCGGGATGGCCGCCGGTTTCAACGGCGCACGCCTGCACCAGAAGGTGTTCGAGGAGCGCTACTTCTACCACGCCGACCGCCTCGGCTACCTGGTGTGGGCCGAGTTCGGCGACTGGGGCGCGGGAGGTGCGGGCGGGCAGGGATCGAACCAGCAACCCACCGCCTCCTTCATCAGCCAGTGGATCGAGGCGGTGCAGCGCGACCGCTCGCACCCCTCGATCATCGGCTGGTGCCCGCTGAACGAGACGTATCAGGTGCTGCACGACCGGATAACGCAGCTCGACGACGTCACCGCGGGCATGTATCTCGCCACGAAGGCGGTCGATCCGACCCGCCCGGTCATCGACGCCTCCGGGTACTCGCACCGGGTGCGCGGCGCCGACGTCTACGACTCGCACTCCTACGAGCAGGACCCCGAGGCGTTCCGCGCCCAGCAGGCCGGACTCGCCGACGGAGCGCCCCACGTCAACGACTTCGACGGCGCCGTGATCTCGCTGCCCTATGCGGGCCAGCCCTACTTCGTGTCGGAGTACGGCGGGATCTGGTGGAACGAGCGCGAGCTCGCTCATGAGCAGGCGTCGGCCGACGACCCGGCCCGGGCGGTGTCGTGGGGCTACGGCGAGCGGGTGGCGAGCGTCGAGCAGTGGCACGCCCGGTTCCGCGGGCTGACCGAGGTGCTGCTGCAGAACCCGCTGATGTTCGGCTACTGCTACACGCAGCTCACCGACACGTTCCAGGAGGAGAACGGGCTCTACGATTTCGAGCGCCGTCCCAAGTTCGACGTTGATCGGATCTGCGCGGTGCAGAAGCAGGCGGCGGCCTACGAGCTCGAGGGGCGCTCGTGATTGTCGGGGTGACTGTGGAATCTGGTGCGCACCAGGGCTCCGTCGCCGTCGCGGCCCCTCGTCTTTCGTGGACCACCGAGACGACCGTGCCTGGGTGGCTGCAAGGGTCGGCCGAGATCGAGCTCGACGGAGGCGCGGTCGTGCGGTCGGACGGTCGCGGGTCGGTCGGCATCGACTGGCCGTTCGAGCCCCTGCGCCCGCACGAGCGCCGATCGGTGCGGGTGCGGGTCACGGGGCAGGACGCGGTCACGAGCGACTGGAGCGAACCGCTCGCGATCACCGCCGCCTTCCTCGACGAGGGGGAGTGGCACGCCGAGCTGATCGGCCTCGCCGCTCCCGAGCTCGACGCTCAGCCGTTTCGGGTGCGCCGCGAGTTCGCCGTCGGGTCCGGCCTGGTGCGCGCGACCCTCTTCGGTACGGCACTCGGCGTGTACCAGGCGCGGATCAACGGCGCGGACGTCGACGACCAGATTCTCAAGCCCGGCTGGACGCCTTATGCGCAGCGGCTCATCCACGAGAGCACCGACGTCACGGCGCTGCTCGCCTCCGGCTCCGTGAACGCGATCGTCGCCGAGGTCGCCGGTGGCTGGTACACCGAGCACTGGTTCCTCCCGCAGCCGCGCTACGGTGCTCAGCCCTCGGTCGCCCTCCAGCTGCGGCTCGAGTACGCCGACGGGCGCGTCGAGACGGTCGCGACCGACGCCTCCTGGACGGCGTCCGCGAGCGGGCCGATCCGCGCGAGCGGAATCTACGACGGCGAGCACGTCGACGCCCGCCGCGAGACGCCGGGCTGGGACCTCGCTGGCTTCGAAGGCACCGGCTGGACCTCCGTTCGCTTCGCCGTCACGCCGGTGATCCCGGAGGCGCGCACCTCACCGGCCGTTCGGGTCACCGAGCGCCTCCCCGTCGCTGCCGTGATCACGACCCCGAGCGGCATGCAGGTGCTCGATTTCGGGCAGAACCTCGTCGGCCGGCTGCGAGTACGGCTGAGCGGCGCGGAGGGGACACTCGTGACGATCCGCCACGCGGAAGTCCTCGAGAACGACGAGCTCGGCGTGCGACCGCTGCGCGCGGCGAAGGCGACCGACACCTTCGTACTCACCGGCGGCGTGGACGTTTGGGAGGCGCGCTTCACGTTCCACGGCTTCCGCTACGCCGAGATCACGGGACTCGACGAGCCGCTCGACCCCCGCGCCGTCGAGGCGCACGTCATCCACAGCGACCTGCGCCGCACCGGCTGGTTCGAGAGCTCGAACCCACTGCTCAACCGGCTGCACGAGAACGCCGTCTGGAGCATGCGCGGCAACTTCCTCTACCTGCCCACCGATTGCCCGCAACGCGACGAGCGACTCGGCTGGACGGGTGACATCCAGGTCTTCGCGCCGACAGCCGCCTCCCTCTTCGACGTCGACTCCTTCCTCTCGTCGTGGCTCGTCGACCTCGCCCTCGAGCAGACGGCGGTCGGCGGAAGCGTCCCGTTCGTGATTCCCAACGTCATTGCAGATGCGGCGACGCCGGCGGCCGCATGGGGGGACGCCGCAACCGTCGTCCCGAGCGTGCTCCACGAGCGCTACGGCGATAGCGCCGTCCTGGCCGCCCAGTACCCGAGCATGCGCGACTGGACCGACCACCTGCTCGGGCTCGCTGGCGCCACGATGCTGTGGCAGGGCGGCTTCCAGTTCGGCGACTGGCTCGACCCGACCGCGCCCCCCGACGACGCGTTCCAGGCCATGACCGACCCCGGCATCGTCGCCACCGCGTACCTGATCCGCTCGGCCGATCTCACCGCCGCCGCCGCCCGGCTCCTCGGCTGCTCGCGCGACGCCGAGCGCTTCGCCGACGCCGCCGAGCGAGCCCGGGAGGCGTTCGTCGCGGCCTACATCGCCGACGGTCTGATGCTCTCGGACTCGCAGACCGCCTACGCTCTCGCCCTCGAGTTCGGCATCGTGCGCGATCCCGCGCTCCGAGCGCGCCTGGGCGATCGACTCGCGGCGCTGGTCGCCGAGAACGACCACCGGATCGGCACCGGTTTCGTCGGCACGCCGATCGTCGCCGATGCCCTCACGCGAGCCGGTCACCTCGCGACGGCAGGCCGTTTACTCATACAGGAAGGCAGCCCCTCATGGCTGCACCCCGTGACGATGGGGGCGACGACCATCTGGGAGCGCTGGGACAGCATGCTCGAAGACGGCAGCATCAACCCAGGCGATATGACGTCCTTCAACCACTATGCCCTCGGCGCCGTCGTCGACTGGCTGCACCGCACGGTTGCCGGGCTCGCGCCCGCTGAGCCCGGCTACCGGCGGCTCCTGATAGCCCCGCAGCCACTCGAAGGCCTCGAGCACGCCCGGGCGCGCCTCGACACTCCGTACGGGCCCGCCGAGGTCGCGTGGCGTCGCGAGGGCGGGGGCGTAGTCGTGCACGCCGTGGTTCCGCCGAACGCAGAGGCGGACGTGCTCCTACTCGGCGGCGGCCCGCCGATCCATGTTGGCTCCGGGAGTCACCGGTGGCGATTGGCGGCGACCGAGGATCCACCACAGGCGCAAAGGACGGACGGCGGCAGCCACCTTTGAACACCTTGCACTGCGGAGCGGTGATCCGCCCGTTTAGATGCAGGGCCTCGAGCAGCGCGCTCGGTCGAAACAGAAATCGACAGTGACACCGAACCGACCCTAGGAGGGGTTGATAGAGCACGACAATGATCCAGGAACTGATATAATCTCGATTATCGGAGATCGCGAGTCGGGGCGGTTTGCCCAAGCGAAACCGGTTGCACGCCGGTCGCATCGACCGCAGCCTCGTTTTATGCCACGGGTGATTTGGCGCCCAAGTAAGTCGTCGACGGGACGAACCGACGCGTGATCGTGTGCTGTGCAACTTCTGATCACCGCGTAAAAATTTTGCAGTTACAACTGAAACGACGTAACGTGGACTCACGCAGATCAGTTCTGACGCGTGATGGAGGATGAAGGACATGCCTAGAACGCTTGCGATCACGGCACCAGCAAACACCCGGGCCGTGCGAAACGAAGCCGCTGAGGTCGTACGCGACGCGTGCGATGAGCAGATCACAACTTTCTCCGTTCAGGTCGGCGACCGCACGATTCCTCTCCAGGAGAACGTGTCGAGCTTCCTCCGGTTCATACTCGAGCAGGCCGCGGAAGGCGCATCGTTCTCGGTCGCGTCGCGGCCCGATGAGCTCACATCGACGGTCGCTGCCGATCTCGTCGGAGTATCTCGCCCCACGCTCATGAAGATGGCGCGGGAGGGACTCGTCCCGTCGATCAGAGTCGGCACTCACACTCGTTTCAAGTCGGCGGACATCGAAGAGTTCCTTCGCGTGCGAAGCGAAGCGAGAGCCGCAGCGTTCAAGGAGCTGCGTCAAATCGACGACGAGCTGGAGCTTCACGCAGCCCAGTAAGCTCGCGCCATGACCCAGCGCATCTTCGTTGACGCGAACATTCTCATGTCGCGCACGCTGATGGACTGGTTGTTCATGCTTCGCGCCGAGACCGGTCGGATGTTCTCGATCGTGACGAGTGAGGACGTCCTGGCGGAGGTCGAGTACTCGTTGCGACGCCTGCACCCTGAGGCACCCGGCCGGCAAATTGTTGAGAAACGGGCCAAGATCGTCGAATGTGTCGATGAGGTCCTCGGTGACTTCGACGCCACCGTTCCGTACAGCGGCGCCGATCCTCACGATCTCCATGTCCACGCTGCCGCGCTCGCGGCCGGCGCGGACATCTTGCTGACCAACGACGGCGGATTCTCGGACAGCGACGACGAGCTCTACGAGGTGTACCGCGCGGATGACTTCTTCATCCTCATCGATGATGGAGCGCCCTCGCATGTGCAGCGTGTGACCGACGAGCAGCGGATTTACTGGCGAGACAGGGACGGCAGACCCCTCGCTGACGCTCTCCGCGGGGCCGAGTGCCCGCAGTTCGCGGAAAGGGTCACCGGGCACCTCCGTACGCTCTCGGGAATCCGCCGCGACGATCTCGCCCCCGTTCTCCTCACTGCAGAGTGAACGCAGCGAGGCCCAGCACGCGGGAGTCGTGCTGGGCCTCGCTGAGTTCAAGCGCGGACCAGTGGACGTCTCAGCCCATGGCTCGAGCCGCAGGTGTCACCGGACCAAGCGGTGCAGGAACTGAATGGCGTGCTCGACGCGCGTCTTGATCACCTGAAGCTGCGGCAGATCGAATCGTCCCGCTCCCCCGTGCGTTGCGGCGTTGAAGTCGGTGAAGAGCGAGATGACACTGTCGATGTCGTCTTCCACGAACTGAGCGAGCGCGGCGACGTCGTTTCCGGTGCGAGCGAGGAAGAACTGGATCTTCGCGCGGCGGGACACGCCTCCGTTCGGGGTTCGGACGTACTCAGGGTTTGCCTGCTTCACAGCAGAGTCGGGCGCTTCTCGATCGAGAATGCTCGCGAGGATCTCGCGGGCGCTCGTGCAGAAGTGCCGGGCTGCGTCCGGGTTCTGCGGGCTCAAGGCGAACAGTGCGCCGTTCCACCGGTCTTGCAACTCCGGGTCGATGCTCGCGAGTTCGTTGGTGAGCGACGTCACCCGAAGCTCCGGTTCTTGATCCTCGCCATCGGTTGACGGAGCCAACAGTGCATTGAGGGCTGCGACGCTGTTGGCGGCTTCGCCCTCTGCCAGGTCGAGGAAGTTGCGCGAGTCTGACCAGGCGCCTCCGCTGGCTGCCGACTCCACGTCGGCGAAGGATCGCTGCAACGTCGACACCGATCGGGTGTAGGTGACGTAGCGCGTTGACGAGTGAGTCTGGGACCGCAGCTTGCTGAGTTCCCGTTCGAGCCGCTGGCGGTTCGCCCGGACACGCGAGTTGTGGGCGGACGCCTCGCGGTTGTACATGCTGACCGCTTGGCGCACCTTGCTGTTGTAGTTGCGGACTTCCCGGTTGTAGTTGCTGATGGCCTGCCGCTGCTTCTGCTCGGCCTGGCGGACCATGCTGCGAAGCTGGGAGGGAGTGACTCTGCGCACCATCACTACCACCGCACCTTCTCGGCCGTGAAGGTGATCCTGGTCCCGGAGCTGATCGCCTCCGCGTACTGGGTCAGCTCCGGATCGGTGAGGTCACCGCCGTCCTGGCGGAAGATGCGCTGAAGCTCGGGCTTGATCTCGCTGACCGGTCGACCGGCGTAGCGGCCGTGCAGAGCCGCGAGCGCGCGACTCCGCTTGCGGGCGACATCGTCGAGGGTCGACTGAACCTGCTGCTGCAATTCGCGGCGAAGCGCTGCTTCGTTGAATGTGAAGGACATGGTGATAAATGAGCTCCCTGCCCGAACGGGCGTTGGGGAAGCGTGCCGTGCATCGAGACGTCGACGGAGGGTCCGTGGCTCCGGGAGGAGCCACGGACCCTAGGGGCTAGCCCTTTCCGAGGGTCGAGCCGGCCTTCGACTTGGCGGCCTTGCCGGACGAGTCGGACGCGAGGGTCCTTCCCGCCTTCGACAGGGCAGCCTTCGAGGGCTTGGCTGACCGTGACGACTTCGACATCACGTGCTCCACTTCTCTTTATGAGGGAGGCAGCGTCGCGTCAACGGGCCGGAGCCCGCTTCACGCAGAGGTCATGGAACCTCTAAGGTCAAGGAGTCCTTCCACAGACACCCTCGGCCCCGATCTGCCTATGAGCACCGAATCTGCTCAGGAGCAGATCGGGGCTGTTTACATTCACAACTGTAACCCAGTGGTCCGCTCTGCGCCTCTGTCGCAGCAAAAATGTGGAAAACACCTCCCGGTTTGTCCACAGGATCTCAAGCCGCCAGGGGGCCGTCAGGGGCCGAAACGGACTGTTTTTCGAGCTGGGTCACGCTTCGGTCGTGAACTACACGGCTGGAAGTCAAAGCTGAACACTTGCTGGGTAAGTTATCCACAGGCAACCTGCGCAGGACGTCCTCGACCAGTCGCCCGTTGAAGAGATCTCGTTCGATCTCTGCCGCTGAGGGGCTCGAATGCGCGCTCAACGCGCCAGCTTCTCACCGACCCATGACACAGAGCCTTCCCGGTCTGGGTGCCATCCCGAATGGGAATCGATCGGCGGGACGCTGAGCGTCAAATTCCGCCACGACTCGCACCACGAGACGGCATAGGCCGAGAACTGACATAAGGTCAATTTTTGTGAGAGGGACGCTTGTTTCCGGTAGTTAGGGTCAGCGTGCGGCGCCGTCTCGCTCCGCCACCACTTCTGTGTAGAGCGGGGGCTGGTTGTCGTCCTCGAACATGCCGACCGGTGGCGGCGTGTAGGGCAGCGGATCCCCGACGTCGTTCTCATCGCGCGAGTCCGCGAACGGCCCATCCATCGACAGGAGCACGTTCATGTGCGGGTCGCAGTGGTTGACCCACCAGGTGCTTGGCCCGTCCGTCTCGTCTCGCCGGGCGGCCTCCCACGCCCGCCACAGGGCCTCGATGCGCTGCACCGCCTCCTTGCTCTCCCACCAGGCCGCTTTCCAGCGCATGCCGCCCCCGGAGCCGTAGGCGATCACCCGGCGGCGGTAGGTGCTGATGAGCTGCTTGCGCACGAACTCATCCGCGGACCCGTAGTGGGTCGTTACTGCCTCCTCGTCTGGTGCCGGAGCGTGTTCCGCGGCGGGTGCGGCGTCTTCGCCGCCGAACGGGTCGAAGTCGTCTGCGGTCATGCTTCCTCCATAGCTGCGGTAGTGACGAGGGGCGGCGTGGTCGGTGCGGGCGTGCCCGCTTTGTGGTTCGCGATGGAAGCGTTGATCGACTCCACCAGCGCCTTAGGTCCGTCGAACCACGGGACGGTGCGCAGGATCGCGGCACGGTTACCGGAGGACATCATCACCGCGCGCCCAATCTTGCGGCCCTTCCTCGGTGTGGGGAGGTTCGCCAGCTCCGCGACGTCGAGGATCAGTTCGCGCTTCAACGCGCTGGTGGTGGAGCGCACACCCTTGTTCATGCTCGCGGAGGTCGTCTCCCGGTCGTAGGTGCCGATCAGGTCGGACACCATGCGCAGGAACTCCGGCTCGGAGATTCCGCCGGCGTAGAGCTTCACGTTCGCGGCCGACCAGAGCTTGAACATGCCCTCCTTGCCGAACACGCCGATGCCCTGCGACCAGGACTGGAACACCGCCATGATCGGTATTCCCCGCGAGCCGTAGTGGCTGTAGAGGTCGGGGAGGTCCCGCCAGCGGCAGACGTTCGCCGCCTCATCGAGCACGCCGAGCATCGGCGTCTGCATCCGGCCGCCGGGCGACACCGCTGCCAGCTCCTCCGCGGCCTCGACGGTCGCGGCGGTCAGCGCGAGGACGAGGGGGCCGGCGCTGCCGGCGCCCTCCTTGGACAGGCTGTAGAGCGTCCCGGTGGAGCGCACGAACGCGGCCGGATCGAACTGCGGCCGGGTGTCGCTCTCACCCTGCCGGTTCACCCACTGGCGGGTGCCGGAGTCCTTCAAGCAGGACGCCATACGGCGGGCGGTCGAGAACATCGATCCGCGCTCTCGGTGCTCCAACCGCAGGAATCCCCGCAGGCTCCGCGCCATCAGCGGGAACTCGCTCGCCGACAGGATCTTCGCTGCCGTCTCGTCCTCCGGCTGGGTCGTCCACTCATAGACGTCGGTGATCGGGCGCCCGTCCAGCGCCGCCGCCAGCAGCAGCGCCGACAGCAGCTCCCGCCCGCCGGGCTCGAAGTGCGCATCCGCGCGGGCGCCGACCTCGCTGGATCCGGACGCGAAGTGCTGCGCGAGCTTCGCTGCCTTGGTGTCGTCGGTGACGTAAGAGAGGGGGTTCCACCACCAGGACGATGGCTCGACCGCGACGCGCTGGGGGTCGAACACCCACACGGCCCCGCGAGCTGCCCGCAGATCACGGGTCGCGTCGAGCACGTCGCGCTTGTTCGAGGTCGTCACCACCGACCCGGGAGCGTTGACGATCGCGGGGATGACGAACGACGTCGACTTGCCCACGCGAGGGCCGGCGAGCAGCAGCACCATGTCCTCGAACGAGGCGTACAGCGGCCGGCCGTCACTCAGCAGGTTGCCGATGGGGACGCCGAACGAGTCCGTCACGCCCAGCCGAGCCGACTTCTCCTTCGCTGCCTTCCCGCGCATGTGGCTCATCTCCGCGGGCGTCGCGGTGTGGCGGGCGGTCCAGTCGATCGCGGTCCGGTTCTTCCTGCCGGCGTTCTTCGAGACCAGGAACAGGGTGCCCAGCAGCACGACCATCGCACCGATCCCGGCGACGATGAGTGTTGTGGTGAACGGCCAGACGAGACGGCCGCGGAACACGTCGAGCACGACGGAGAAGAAGTTCGACGGGTCGGTGTCCATGTCGGGATTCATGCCGTCGACCTTTGATCCGACCCGGACCGCGATGTAGACGGTCAGAGCGATGACCAGGACGGCGCCGGCCGCGAACGCGATACCGAAGCCGTTACTGGCCTTCCCGGGCTCCCTCCGGCGGTTATTCGTGAGGCTCATGGTGCGACTCCTTCGGTCGATGCTGGGCTGATGAGAGGGGTGCGAGCGGGTGTCAAGTGTTCGACGGCTACGGCGGAGGCGCGAGGAGCGGTCACGAGGTCACCAGGTCCGCGAGCGGCACGGGCGCCGGCGGGAAGCGGCGCGGCTCGCACCGCTCGTAGATCGGCCCGTCGTAGCGCGGCGTCGCGTCGGCTGCCGCGGCCTCGCAGCTCGAGCCCCAGGTGAGGACGGCCTGGCCGTTGTCGGCGTACTCGACCGGCAGGTCCGTCATGTGGTGCGAGTGCGGGAGCGTCGACGTCATCGAGCAGCCCCAGAGGTAGCCGTCGTAGACGACCATCGACGTGCAGCTCACGCGATCACCCGGTCCCACTGATCCCAGGCGACGAAGCCCGCCATCAGGGCGACCCCGGTCCAGCAGCCCGTGAGCAGAAACCGATCGCGCTCCGCCGCACCCCGACGGTGGGCGGCGATCACGCTGACGATCGCGGCGCCGGCCGCGCCGAGCGCGACGCAGCTTGCACCGAGGGCGACGAGGACGCTCACGGCAGAATCTCCACCACGACCGGATCGGTCGCCAGCGGCTCGTTCGCGCGGCCTGCGCGGCTCGTGGTGTGCCAGAGCTTGTTAGTGTCGTTGACGTCCTTTTCCGCCCCGGTCAGGTGAACGCGGACGGGGATGCCGGGACGGCCACCCACCTTGATCAGGAACAGGCCACGGCCAGGCGGGTCCGCTTCCTTCCCGGAGACGCCATCCCAGGCGGGCGGGTCCTGCCAGCTCGTGAGCATCTCCTGCTCCTTCGAGGACAGCGGCACCGCCGACGTGAGCAGGGGCATCTCCGCACCGGGAAGGCCGCCGCAGATGACCATGCCGGAGCGTTCCACGAAGCCGCGAGCCTTCATCCGGTCCTCCTCGCTGGAAAGCGCGAGGAGGTCGGACATGGTGTGGCTGATCATCGCCAGGCCGACACCGCGGGCACGGTTCAGGCGGGTGAGCGCGTCGACGCGATCGACCATGCCCTTTCCCGCCCGCAGCGCCCGCCACAGCTCGTCCAGGATCACGAAGTAGTGCCGGCGGGGCTCGATCCCCGCGTCGGCCAGCGCCGCGGCGACGTTGACCGTCCCGAACCCCGCGGACCAGCATGCAAGGAGGATCGCCGCCTGGAGGTCGCCTTCGGAGTCATCGATTGAGGACACGTCGTAGACCACGGGCCGGTCCCGCCGCATGGGGGTCGTCGTGTGGCGGGAGAAGATCTCGCCCAGCCGGCCGCCGGAGGTGAGGCCGATGAGGGAGGCTTCGAGGTTCTCGGTGATTTCCTTGTACCGCTTGAGGTCGTTGCGGTCGAGGGCGACCTGTCGAATCTCGTCCGGCGCGGCTTGGATGACGGCGAGGAGGTCTGCGAGGACGGGGATGCCCTCGTGGTGCTCGTCCAGGTACTTGAGCGCCCGGTCGATGATCGTCTCCTCCCGGTCCGTGGGCGGCTGGGAGCGGAGGATCGTCAGGAGCGCTGCGATCATCGTGTGCCGGCGGCCGTGAGCGTCCGCGAGGACCTGTGCGGCGAGGCGCTGCGCTTTCACCGCGCGCAGGTGCAGTTCCTTGGAGTCGCCGCCGCGGGCGTCGAGCTCCGCGGCTTGCTCGAGCGCCTGGTCGGCGTCGTCGCGGAGGCGCTTCGCCGCGCTGGTCGCCTCGCCGGGGTCGAGGATGTTGAGGTAGCCGCGGTCGCGGCCGAGGGTGATGACCTGTCCTTCCATCGCGCGGATGAGGTCCACGTAGTCGGGCTTCAGATCTCCGAGGACCAGCGGGATGGTGCCGTATCCGGCGAGCCCGGTGGCCATGCGGCGGGTCAGCGAGGACTTCCCCAGTCCCGGCTTGCCGAGGACGAACATCGATGGGTTGGAGATGAGCTGCGCCCGCTGGAACCAGCTGATCGGGTCGCACAACACGGAGGCCCCGGTGGTGAGGTTCTTCCCCAACGGCACGCCGATCATGGGCGTGCCGGTTCCGACCGAGAACGGGTACAGCCCGCACACCTGCACGGTTGTCGCGCGGAACTCATCGGCGGGCTGGATCGAGATGGCCTGTCCGCCGCCGCGGCCGAGCCATCCCGTCGACGTCGGCCGCATCGGGCGCTTCGGCGCCGACTCCTTCTCGATGTTCTGTCTGCCGCCCTGGTGCGGGATCGCTCGCTTTTTCCGCGACCGCTTGGAGGGCTTCTCGCGGGCGAGAGGAGAGCTGGCGGCGCGAGCTGCGGCGGCGTCCTCCTCTTCAGCCTTCCGCGCGCGGCGTGAACGGGCGCGAGCGTCCGTCGATGTCGCCGCGGCCTGCGCCGTCGTCGGGGCTCCGACCGCGCCCGTGGGCGTGGCCGAGTCGAGCGCGTCGACGTCGCCGGCGTCCTCGCTCTGGTCGACGTCGACGGCGCCGGTCGGCAGCTCGTCTCCGTCGACGTCGGCGGGGGCGTCGACGGGCTCGGTGTCGCGGTGGCGGGAGAAGAACTTGGTGGTGCTGCTCACTGGGGGCCTCCAAGAAGGGTCGGAACGACGACAAAGACGGGTGAGGGCTGAGGGTTAACCCGGGACGGCACCGGACGTGTGTCCAGTGCCGTCCTGGTGGTGGCGGGGTGTGTCACAGGATTTCCCGCATTTCGTTGGGGATGCGCAGGTGCCGGGGCAGGACCAGCCCCAGCGGGAGCGCGGCGGCGAAGGCGGAGTCCTGCGACCCGAACGCCGGCCGCATCCGCAGTCGGGCGGCTGAGGTGAGGGAGTCGATCGCGGCGCGCGCTTCGGGCTCCTGGCCACGCTGCAGCGTGGTCGCGGTGACGATCAGGCCGAAGTTCATCAGCCCGGCGCCGGAGGCTTCCTCCGCGGCCGTCGCCTGTGCAGAACGTGTGGATAACGTGGAGCGGGCGGTGGGCTTGGTGGACGCGGAGGAGTTGAACTGGGCCGCGTTCAGGTCCGCCTCCACCAGCGCCGCCGCTCGAGCGGGATCGATAGGCCGGTAGAGCAGTGTCACGCGCTTGCGGGCGATGTCACGGTGCGGTGCGAGCAGGCGGGCGAGGATGTTCGACTGGACCACGCCGCGCGGCGGGGCGGTCATCGTCCACGACGTCGACACCGCTCCGTCGTGACGGTAGGAGTCCCAGTGCGCTTCGGCGCCCGCAGGGCCGACGTCGGTCCAGGACAGGTCCGCCGTCTCGCCCTCTGCGCGCGCCTGATCGATCAAGAGCGCCGCGTCCGGGTCATACGCGGTGCGGATGACCTCGCACAGCTCCTGCGCGCTCAGGGGCCGCGCGGCGCCCGCCCCCGTCGCCGCGAGAGAAGACGTCAAGCCAGGGATACGGGCGGAGAGGTCCGCGGCGACCTCCTTGGCATTGCGGCGCTTCCCGTTGATCCGCGCCGTCGCCGTGAACGTGAGCGCGATGTAGGCGTGGATCGTGGCCGATCCGACCGGGTAGGTCTCTACGACCTCTTGGAGCATTGCTCGCGCGAACAGCGGCGCGTCCGGGTCCATCGACCCCTCGACCTCACCGCGCAGGCGCGTGCCCGTGTCGGGAGCCGTCTCGACCGTCACGGAGGCCGCCTCGATGCCGGGCTCGTCTCCGAGGTTGGCGAGCCAGATGCCGTACTCCGCGACCTGGTTGTTGATCTGCTCCTGATCCACCAGCGCGGCGCCGTCCGGCTCCGTCGCCAGCACGACGGTGAAGTGCTTTGTCATCGGGGTGCTGATCAGAGCAAACCGGCGACCGTGGGAGTCCTCGTGCTCGGTGAGCTGAGACGCCGCGGCCAAGCCCGGCAGCTGAAAGGTGCCCCACTTGGCACGTCCGGTCGGGCCGGAGCGGTAGATGTTCGCTCCCTTGCTCTTGGTACGCCACCAGTTCACGCGGACCACCATCCTTCCGAGGGCGCTCTGCCCGTGCTTGTCCTTGACCGAGACGGTCAGGAGGATGCCGCCGAAGATGGCGGCGACGATGAGTGCCGGCCCAAGGCCGGAGAACATGGACGCGATGATCGAGGCGACGATGCCCACGAACATCACGAGGGTGGCGAGCTGCCCGAGCCCGCCGAGACCGGCGGTCTGAGGCTTTCGCCAGTTGCCGTACGTACGAGCCTTGGTCGGCTCGGTTGCTGTGCTCGACATGGGTTAGCTCCCGCTCTCGTTGCTGCCGGTCGCCTCTTCGGTGCCGGCCTTCACGGCCTGCGCGGCACGCTTCGCGCCCTCCGCGGCCTTCGTTGCGACGGCGATACCGGCGCCAATCGGGCCAGCCGCCGCCGCGGCGCCGCTCGCGGCTGCCCCGGCCCCGGCGCCGCTCGACGCGGCAGCTCCCGCGCCGCTGGTCGCCGCGCTTCCCGCACCAGCACCGGCGCCGCTGCCGACCGTCGATGCCGACCCTGACGGGTCCGCGGCCGACGTCGACGCCGGAGAGCCCGGTGTCGACGTGCTGCCGGACGGTCCGTCCGTGGACGAGCTATTGCCGCCTCCACCGCCGCCGTTCCCGCCACCACCGCCTCCGTTGTTGCTGGCGCGGATCGCGCCCGTCGCGACATCACCCGCGGCCGAGAGAGCCGCGGCGCCCAGCAACAGGCCCGCCGCCCCGCCACCGCCGACCGAGGAGACGGCCGGGACGAGGAAGCGCATCAGTGCAGGCAGGGCGATGAGCGCGATGAGCATCAGCGCGAGGCCCGTGACGATCTGGAAGAGCCCGGTGCCGTCTGACTTGAACAGGTCGGTGCCGGTCATCCGGAACGCGATCGCGTAGACGATCGCCGCGGCGGGCTTGTAGAGGATGAAGGCGAGGGTCCAGGCCATCGCCTTCTTGAACCACTGCCGACCGATTTCCGTGTTCGTCGCTGCGGCGGCGATCGGGAAGATGCCGGCGAGGACGACGAGCATCGCGCCGCGGAACACCATCAGCGCGATCTGCACGTAGGTCATGAACACGGCGAGCATGCCCAGCAGGAACAGTCCGATCAGGCCGATGGAGTTCTGCGACGCCATCGTCATCCCGATCATCGCTCCGACCGTCGTGCCGAAGCAGTTCGACTCCCCGTTGGTGACGCTGCAGTCGGTCGAGTTGTCGAGGATCCAGACGGAGAACGCATCGCCCGCGGAGGTCGCGAGGCGGATCACGACGAGGCCGGCCCCGGCCACGGCGATCAGCGTCAGGACCGACCCCGCGAGCTCGCGCAACGGCATCGCGCGCTGCGTCCACACCATGCGACCCGCGGCGACGAGGATCGAGAGGATCGCGATACCGCCGGTGTACCACTGCAACTGGCCCTGCACCCAGCCGACGACGCTCGAGGACTCGTTGAGGTGCATCGCCAGCGGCAGGAACCCGGTCACGAGCGCCGACGCTGAGGACAGGAGCAGCACGGCCATGATGATCACGCCGATGCGGCCCATGTGAGCCTCGCCGTCGCCGTGCCGGCGTCGGGAGGCCATCATCACGCCGGCGATGATGAGGGACATGACGGCCAGACCCGCGGACACCCACGTCACGTAGCCGAGAATCGTCTCGAACGCCTCCGGCTGCGGCGGAGTTCCGCCACCGTTCACTCCGCCGCCCTGATCCACGACCGTGACCGGCGAAGGCACGCGCACCCAGAGGGTGCCGAGAGAGGCGAGGGCCTTTCCGTAGCCCTCCATGATGTTGTTGACGAACTGCTGCAACGCATCGTTCGCAGCAACTGAGACCACGTTGCCGATGCCCTCGTTGAGCTTGCAGGGGAAGTCGAAGAAGTCGCACTCCGATGCGGGAGGCGCGGTTTCGGTGGCGAGGAGGGTCATGCGACACCTGCCCAGGGCACGTACCCGCCGAGGTTTTGTAGCGCGACGGGGTTGTAGGCCGAGTCGCCGTTGTCGGTGAGCTGTACCTTCCAGTCACCGTCTGACCAGGCAACGTCTGTTGCGCTGCTTGCGATCGATCCATTGCTGAGGCGGAAGGCGATATCGATCGTTGCGCTGTCGCCGCTGTAAGAGAGCAGCTTGAAGCCAGCAATCTGGGCGCTGAGACCCGTGTTCGACTGAGGAGTGTCCTTCGCCAGCGCTGCGTCGCGGCCGGGGCCGGGAACGGTCAGCTTGTCGGTGATGGCATCGCCCAGGCGTGCGTTCGAGCCCATGGCCCAGACGTTCGCGACCGCGAAGAGCGCGCCGTCGACGGTGTGTGCGTAGCAACGTCGCACGCCGTCATCGTCGGTGGTTCCTGGTCCGGCTGTCTCCGAGTTCGGGGCGGCCATCGTGCCGACGATGGTCCATTCCGTCGTCGGTGCGGCGGTGAGAGTTCCGGTCTCGTCGTATCCCGGGAGTCCGCACACGCTCTCGGCGTCCGCCGAGATGGTGGAGCTGGGGGTGGAGGTGCCGGGGGTGGCGGCGGTGGTGCCGCCTCCCCCGGCGTCCAGGGACGTCACGCCGAGCACGATGCCGGCGAGGGCGAGTACTCCGACGATGGCGGCTCCGACGATGAAGCCCTTCTTGGTGAACGGGTTACGCGGTTCGGAGTCGTTCATGACGTCCCTTGCCTTCCTATCGGTGCTGTCGTGATGGTTTCCCGGACGCTAGCCGCCCATGAGGAAGCCGACGATCGTGAACGCGGCGGACACGATGATCACGCCGACGAGCAGGCGGCCGAGCCAGCCACCGATTTCGCCGCCTTCGCCGCGTCGGGCGGAGACGGTCATGGTGACGCCGAGGATGATCAGGCCGACGACGGCGACGCCGAGGCCGACCCACTTGGCCCAGCCCATGACGGTGGTGAAGGAATCGAATCCGGGGGGCATGCCGCCGGGGCCCGGGTCCGGGACGACGGCGCCGAGCGCGCCCGCGGTGGTGAGGATGTCGGCCGCTGCCGAGATGAGGACAGACATGGTGTGTGCTCCGTTTCGTGGTGGGTGGTGCGGGGTGATCGGCGCCGCGGTTGCGGCGTCGAAAGGGTCCGGTTATCCGGTGGTGAGGGGGCCGTCGGCGTAGGCGACGTCGAAGTGCAGGTGGTTCGGGGTGTCACCGAACTGGGTGATGTGCTGGTACGTGGTCGAGCGGCACTGGATCTGGCCCGCACGCGAGCCCTGCGGCACCTGCGGGTCCAGGACGTCGAGGAGCTGGAGGGCGTTGGGGTCGCAGCCGGTCGTGGCGGTGCCGGCGAAGCTGTAGAAGTCCACGGCGTTGCCGCCGCCGTTCATCCAGTGCGAGGAACCCGTGCCGGCGCCCAGGAGCGAGCCCGTGCACTGGCGGTTGAGGTCGGAGACGCCGATCTTCCCGAACGTGTTCAGGGCGATCGTGATGATCTGGAGAATGCGGACATCGATCGCGCAGTTCTCCTTGGGGGTGCCCGCAGCCATGTCGCGGATCTGCTGCGCGTACCGGTCCTCGAGAAGGATCAGGTTGCCGGCGTCCATCGCCGCGACGAGGTTCGCTGCGAGAGCCTGCGCATCGCCGGACACAGCGACGCATCCACCGACCGGCGCCGGTGAGGCGGGCGCCGTGCCGATCGGCGTCGACGGAACACCCACCGGCGCCGCCGTCGTCGGCGCGATCGTGCTGCTGCCGAGGCTGTTGAGGTAGGTCATGATCGCCACGGCGTCGGCGCGGTACTTCGTGTAGTGGTTCGGGTCGGCGTTGCGCTGGACCTTGTTGATCGCGATGGACGGTTCCATCGCCTGCCAGCCCTCGACGGCCACGAGGCGGTCGTAGAAGAAGCCGGCCGAGGTCGTCGGGTCCATCCGCTGCTCGACGGTGCCCCAGCTCGACTGCTGCTGGAACAGGCCGATCGAGTCAGCGACCGACCCGTCCGGGTTGATCGCGCCGTCGCCGTAGCTGATGTTCACCAGCGAGGACTCCCCGATCGCCGTCTGCACGCCGAGGGTCTGACCATCGGCGCCGAGGCCCTTCGCGGCGCCAGCGTTGACGATCAGTGCTGCGTTGACGAGCTGGTCGTGACCGTAGGCGCCGACCTTCGCGTCCGCGGGGATCGCGGATACGTTCACCGGTCCGCCGCCAGGCAGGCATGCTGCGGCCGCGTCCTCAGCGGCGCCGAAGAACAGCAGCCAGAGCAGCAGTGCGATCGCGAGAAGCGGTGCCAGGACCGCCGCGAGAACCCCCATTCCCCCCTTCGCCACCGGGCTACTCCGACGCCAGGGGGGTGATCTGCTCGACAGCCCATGGACCGGTCTCGACGGTGCGGTGGACGTACACGGAGTACTCCCCCGCATCCGTGGGAACCAGGATCCGCATCGTGAAGGCGCCGTCCCCGTCCCGGACCGACGCTGCGTCGGTGAGGGTCGTGCAGGGCACGTTCGCGGGGTCGACCGTCTCGTAGGCGACGGCCGCCTGCTGCGAGAGCACCGGATACAGCTCGTTAATCCAGGTGTCGTAATCGAGACCCGGCCGGCAGTACAGCGACGTCGCTCGCGTCGCGAGTGCCGTCGTGTCTGCTTCCGCGGAGTGGTCGGTGGGGACGTCGTGGTCGTGGGGCACCGACTCGTCGTCAGTGCCAGTTGCCGGCACCTCTGCGGTCGACGTCGGAGCGCCGACGACTGGCGGAGCCGAGGTCGTCCCCGTCGACGCGGGCGCGTTCGGGTCGGCCGCGTCGACGGGGGTAGATGCGGTGGTGCAGCCCGACAGTGCCAGTACCGAGGCGATCCCGAGGACGGCCTCCGCCGTCGCACATGAACTCATGCCCAGTCGGACCATCGGCTGCTGCTCCCATCGCTGTGGGCGCAGCGCGGGGGTTCCCGCTGTCGACCTACGGGAGCGAGCTTAACAGCTCCTAGGCATGCCTAGGAAAATTTCTAGGCATGCCTAGCAAACAATTTTGAGGCTACTCGGTGGAGGGTGCCCGTTCGGTTCCCTGAGCTGCCTCGTCCAGGATCGCTGTCAGTTTCGCCAACGTCTCCGGGGACACCTCACCGAGCTTGCGCGCAGCGAACAGGCGCACGGCTCCGAGGCGTTCCGCTCGCACGAACTGCAACGCGGCCTCGACCTTCGCCGGGATCTCGTCGTTGTCCGACCCGATCAGGTAGCTCGAGTCGACCTCGAAGAACTCCGCGATGCCGCTCAGTAGCTTCGTGTCGTTGACGACGTAGCGGTTGCCGCTCGTCATGTATGTCCAGCGGGCGCGGCTCAGCTTGATGCCGCGTGCTTCTAGGAACGTGGCGAGAGCGCGATAGCTCGTCGGCTTGCCGTCGTCCGCGACGATGACGTCCATGAGCAGATTCAACTTACGAGCGAGCTCCGCTCTCTCGTGCCTCTGCTCTGGCGAGTACCAGTCGGTGTCGCTCATCACGCTCGCCCTAGACTCAGAAGCCCGCTGATGCCGGCGTGCTCGCGCTGCGGAGTCCGTTCGGTGGTGCCGCCGAGCGTCCGCGCGATCTCGTTTAGGAGTTCGCGCTCCGCGCTCGTCGGAACGAATTTTCCTGCTCTTTCGCAGTCGAGCATCTCTTTCCACCTTCTATAGAGGACGTGCTCGACTTCCAGGGTGAAGATCGAGCTCGCCAGTCCCGCACTACCCGTCAATGTCAGCTCGGGTGCCGACTTGATAGTCCGGCTCCAGACCGGAGTGGCCCGAACCAGTAGTAGACGCATCCACAGGTGATCTACGAGCGTCTCCGCGGATGCGACGGCCACTCCTAGCCCTGTACAGGCGATCATCGTACCGACGAGCCATGCGCCGACGACATCGCCGTTCGGGCCGAGGAAGAACCCCGGATCCCCCACTACGCGGTACGCGCTCGTTGCCAGATTCTCTACGAGCCACAGCAGATCGAGGGCCGCTGCAAAGCCGATCAACGCCAGCCCCCAGCGTGTTGCCCGGACCGAGTGCGCCCGCCACTCGGCTCCCACGGTGAGGATCACGTGGACGGAGAACGCACCGATGCAGATCGGCATCACGTTCCAGAACAGCTCGCGACCGATTTCCCCGCCGTACGCAGACAGGTACGTGTCGGTGGTTGGCCATGAGCTGAGAGCGAAGAGAAGGCTCTGTAGGGCGACCATCGCCACGACCACCGCTGCGACGAGCGCTTCCCAAGGGGTGCCACGCCCTCGCGTCGCTCGGATCACCATCACCTCGAGGCACCCCAGAGCCATGATGACGAGTGCTCGGTAGATCAAGTTCGTGATGTTCGATCCGCCGAGCCAGGTGTCAACGGAGTCGTAGACAACGTCGACCTGCAAGGTGCACGCGATGGTCCACAGCACGACGCCCGACGGCAGCATGGAGCGCTTCTCGCGCATCTTCTTCCGAAGGGTTGAAGCAGCGGCCACCCAGGTGACCGCGATTGTCGCGGCGTCGATGAAGCTCATCCGGCCAAGCCACGTCGCAACGCTGGTTGCGGCGTCGACAACGCTCATCCGGCGAAGACTTGCTCGAACTTGAAGTCGCGATTCGCGTGCCGTCGACGCCCGCGGAGGATGCGCAGCACCAGCAGATCCCCGATCGCCTCAGCCCGCGCTTCGCGCTCGTTCGTGAGGTCGTCGATGCCCTGGAATGCGTACGGGACCACTCTGCCCGGGTTGAGCACAGATGCGAGGAACTCCTGCACGCGCGGATCGTCACCGAGCCTCGTTTCGGAGCCAGGCTTCTCAGCCAGCATGTGACCGAGTTCGTGACCGGCGATGAAGAGCTGCACCTCGGTCTTCGCGTCAGCCGGGACATGCACCGTGTCGATGCGAGTTGTCGGGTCGCCGGTCCACGCGCCACACACTCGCTCGCCGTTGAGGCGAGGGTCCTGCTTGAACAGGATCTTTGTCCCTCGGTACCGCTCGACGTGCTTCACCAGCTCCTCGAAGCTCACTGCCTCCGGGATGCCACGATCCCTGACGAGCTGCTGGACCTCTGCTCTGCGCTGCCGGTGGTTCATCTGACACTCCCGCTTGGTTCGTCGCTCATCACGTCTCGGTAACGAGCAAGCTGCAACTTTATAGCCATGCCTAGGTCAACGGTGGAGTTGACCGGAGCCTGGGAGCTCGCCGCCATAGACTTCTGCCCCATGACACACGAGACCGCCGACAATCACTGGGACGTCGTCGTCGTCGGTGCAGGGCCGGCAGGCGCCAGCGCAGCACGCGTCGCCGCCGATCATGGAGCGCGTGTGCTCCTCCTCGACAAGGCCCGCTTCCCTCGGTACAAGACATGCGGAGGCGGACTCATTGGGGTCTCCCGCAACTACCTCGCGCCGGGTGTCTCCTACGACTTCGACCGCAGCATCAGCGCAGTCGGATTTTCTCGCCACATGGGCCGCATCACTCGGCGTTCTGGCCCGGACGCCGCGCTTGTGATGGTCCAGCGGGAGACGTTCGATCAGCAGAACGTCGATGCCGCCATTGTGGCCGGCGCCGAGTTCCGTGATGGTGTCAACGTCCGCTCGATCAGCGAAGCGGACAGCCTCGTCACGCTCACATCGGACAAGGGCACCTTCACGGCCAACATAGTTGTCGGCGCAGACGGCTCCGGTGGTCGAATCGGCCGATACGTGGGGGTCGAGATTGAACAGGCCGACCTCGGCCTTGAAGCTGAAATCCCGATGCCCAAGGGCGACCACTGGCGCAACACCGCTCTGCTCGACTGGGGTCCTCGCCCGGGCACCTACGCCTGGGTGTTTCCCAAGAAGGACTCCCTCACGGTCGGCGTCATCGAGGCCAAAGGCAATGCTCCGCACACCCGCGAGTACCTCAACAAGTGGCTCTCTCGGCTCGGCATGGCGACCACTCCCCCGCTGCACGAGAGCGGGCACCTGACTCAATGGCGCAAGGTGGGAACGCCGTCCTACCGCGGCCACGTCCTCGTGGCCGGAGAGACGGCAGGTCTCCTCGAGCCGTGGACTCGGGAAGGCATCAGCTTTGCTCTGCGCTCCGGGACCTGGGCCGGCACAGCGGCCGCGGCCGCAGCGGCCGGAGACGGTGCTGCCCTGGCCGACTACTCCGTGCAGATCACTCGAGAGCTCGAACCGGAGATCAGTGCAGGGTCGTCGCTTCTCCGCTTCTTCGAGAAGCGCTCCGCGCTCGTCCACCTCGTCACCGCTCACTCGCGACTCGGAGCCAACTACTTCTTCCGGTTCTGCAACGGCGAGACGAGCCTTGCGCGCGCGTTCCGCCACGGCTTGCTACGCCGAGCCGTGGCGCTTCTTTCGCGCGGATAGCTGTGTGTCGGGCCTCTCACCGCGCCAGCTGAGGCCACCAGCATGAAGCGCTGAGTCAAATTGGGACGGAGCGACCGCCCCCACCTGCGCTCTTACACGGGCTCCTCGGTGGTCGTGGGCGTGACATCCGTGCGTCAGCTGTTTCGCTAGATCCCTTGGGCTAGGCATGGCTAGAATCATCCCTGCGGGCCGAACGAGGTCGCGTGAGCGAGCCGGGAGGGGGGTCTTGATGCGACACGCCCTCGTCAATCCTTTCGGTTCCCGGAACTTCGGTGTTAATAGGTCCATGGCTAGCGCGAAGATCGGACGACCGTCGAAGGGCGATCGCGACACGATGAAGGTGCGTCCACCGATGACCGTCGGTGCACGTATCCGGGCAGAAGCTGACCGCAGGGGGATTCCGTACGGGGATCTTGCCGCGGCGTACCTGTGCCATGCCCTTGGCGCGCCTGAACTTGCCCCGGTTGAAATCGCCCCGGATCACGACTACGAGCAGCAGGAGTGGCCGATCGCCCAAGTCGCTTAAACGAAAAGGGCCCGCCGGTAGGCGGGCCCATCAAGTTCCGTAGCTCAAACCCTCACAGCTGCCAGGCCCAGAGGTTCGAGCTAGTTCCAACAGCGATCCGGTTACCAGCCGGCCCTCTGTTGTACCCACCCCCGCGAGGAGGAGGTGACCTCATAGTACCCAATTTTGCCGAATCTGCACCAACAGGTCCGGCGCGCCAAATCACGCCGATGATGGCGGGCGAGGCATGGTCATTGTCGCGTCGGCTAAGCCCACGTGACCACGTGCGGACGATGCGCCGAGACGCCTACGGACGCCTGGACGAGAACGCCTACCCGGTCGCCTTCCCTGTCTCCCCTGCCGCGCCGGCCGCCCCGTGGGCGATCTACCTCGCAGATGACGCAGGAGCGTTCCGGCTGCTCTGCTTCGACTTTGACGGCAAGGACTCCCACGGCGTCGACGCGGACCTCATGGAGCAGGCTGCGGACGACTGTGACGCTCTCTCCGCCGTTCTGGACGCGCACCAGGTCGCTCATCTCGTGTGCCAGTCCTCTGGGACCGGCGGCCGGCACCTGTGGATCGCACTCACCGAGGGTGCGCCAGCCGAGTTGGTGGCTCGGTTGGCGATCGCTGCTCGCGCGAACTTCCGCACGCTGGATCACGGGATGCTCTGCAATCCCCGCACCGGCGCCGCTCGACCTCCGCTGTCCCCGCACCGCGACGGCAGCTTCTCGAGCGTTCTGCGCGGTCGCGCGGAGGAGCTGCTGGATGCGACCGTCACCGCGGCCGCTATCGAGGCCGTGACCGCTGTGCTGCAAGCGTCCCGCCCGCCGCGCGCCATCGACGCCGCTCCCCCGGTCGCCGCGACCACTGCGCATCGGGCGCACCGCCAGCTCAGCGCTGCCGGCGCGGGGCACATGGCGACGGCGGGTGGCGGTGCGAATCCGTCGTGGACGGCGTTCATGTGCCTGCTCTCGGCGGCTCACGCCGGCTGGTCCCTGACCGACGTCGAGCACGCCGCTCGGACAGCTCCCGGGATGGAGCACTTTCGGACCAAGAACACCGGTCGCAGTCACCGCCGCCCGCGCTCGCGCGACGAAGCGGCCGAGCGTCTGACGCGGCAGTGGCAGAAGGCGCTCCAGTACGCGGCGCTGCACGCCGTTCTCCCGTCCGAGCGCGAGCCGGGCGACCTGGTGGAGCTGGAGAGCCTTGTCGGCGCCGTCAGCGCTCTCCTCGAGCGGTTCCGGGTAAGCCCGGGCCGGTGGGGGCGGAGTGAGCGGGCGACGTCGGAGAAGACGATCCTCACCGCCCTGGCCTACCTCACCCTGCACACCGGCAAGCGCACCGTCGCCGCGTCCATCCGAGACCTCGCCCTCCTCGCGGGCCTGGGCCGCACCACGGCCGCCAGCGCCCTGCGGACGCTGCGCGAGGACGGCTACGTGCAGCTCGCCGTCCGCGCGGACGGCTCGAACGCCAGCGAATGGCGACTGTCCGAGTACTTCTCCACAGGCTTTCTGCAAGGTCCGGTCACAACCATTAATAACCCCCGCCCCCCCGGGCCGATCTTCACCGAACGAACCATGCTCCTCACCATGCTCGAAGCCGACCTCACCGACACCCGACACGACCTCTTCACCCGCGCCGGCCTGGGACACCTGGCAGGAAAGGCCTACGCGCTGCTGCGCCGCGAAGGCACCCTCGCCCTCGACGCCGCCGCCACGCTGCTCGGAGTCACCACCCGCACCGCCGCCACCGCCCTCTCCCGCCTGCGCACACACCGGCTGATCATCAAGCACACGATTGGGTGGACCCGCGCCAAGCGCGACCTCCGCACTGCCGCAGCTCGCATCCTCGGCGTCGACGGAGCCCTCGCAGATCGAGCCCACCGATACGGCGTCGAGCGCGAGGTCTGGGCCTGGTGGCAAGCCGAGCTGACCCACCGCTCCTCCTCCCCCAGGCAACGCCCGCGCCGCCGACACGTGTCGAGCCGACCCTTGTTCGAGGACACCACTCTCGGTGAGCGCGTCTGGCCGCTCTACCCCCGCGACGCCGCCGGCCGCGGCGATCACCGCGAGGCGCTGCACTGGGGACGCACCGGCATGCTCGCCCCCGGATCGCTCTGGTGGTCCTCCACCGCTGCCTAGCCCCGACGCTGCCCCTCGACGTCGACATGGATTTCCGACGAGCTCGACGCGCCCGAGACGGCTCCACCCAGCGGCCGAACCATTGGTGCCCAGGAGCGCTGTCGGACCCTCCGACCTACACTCGACTTTCATCGAACTTATGTTCGAATTGGTCAGGAGGTATCGAGATGACTGTGACGATCGTGGAGCGGATCTCGACTCCGGTGCTGGACGCCGTGGCGATCGCGTTCCTCGTCGCCGGCGACGCGGTAGCTGCCGGGTTCCCCTCCCCCGCGCAGGACTACTTCGACGGCTCCCTCGACCTCAACGACCACCTCATCCGCGACAAGACGTCGACCTTCATCGTCCGCGTCTCTGGGGAGAGCATGATCGGCGCCGGCATCAGCGACGGCGACGAGCTCGTCGTCGACCGCTCCCTCTCCCCCAAACACGGCAACGTCGTCATCGCGATCCTCGACGGCGAACTCACCGTCAAACGCCTCGAGCTCTCCCCCGGCGGCGTCCTCCTGCGCGCTGAGAACTCCGAATACCCGCCGATCCTCGTCCCCGAACTCAGCGACCTCCAGGTGTGGGGCGTCGTCACCGTCTGCCTGCACCACCTCCACCCTGCGCTCTGAACAGCGCATCGGCCTGGTCGACGTCAACAGCTTTTACGTCTCGTGCGAGCGATTGTTCGACCCGAAGCTGCACGGACGGCCCGTAGTCGTCCTCTTCAGCAACGACGGCTGACTGTGATCGACCTGCTTCCTCCTTTCCCACCTGCGTAACTGCATGCCTTCCTGACGGCAAGATGACATGCAGGCAAGATTTAATGCATGCATGAAATAACGCAAGCAAGCTGCAAAGCAGGAAGGCTGTCATGCGTGTATGATGTACGGCATGCAGGTTGTCATGGTGTACAGCGAATCTGGTGGGGTCAGCAAGACCACGACGGCCGTCTCCCTGGCGATGGTCGCCGCGACGAGGGGAAAGCGAGTTCTACTCATCGACCTCGACCCACGCGCAGCGACGACGAAGTGGCTCAATGTCGCGCCGACGGGGGAAGGCCTGCATGTGGGGGCAATCCTCGGAGACTCTGATCCGGAGGGTTGGGCTCAAGACCTGGCTGTCCCCAGCTCGTGGAACGACAACTTGCGCGTTATTCCTTCCGCCCGATCGGTTTCTAATCGCGAAGCCGACCGAGCTGATCACGCTGAAATCAGGTTGAAAGTTTCGTTGCTGGGCCTTAATGCGGACCTGGTTGTTATTGATTGTCCTAATCGGCAAGGTGGGCCTTTGACGCTTGCGGCGCTGAACGCGGCAGACACGGTCGTCTACGCGGCGACACCTAGCGGAGACGGCGTCGACGGGGTGGAGGGGGCACGCAGAACGATCGAGCAGTTTCGCATCAACCGCCGTCGCCTCGGCGCTCCTGCTTCGATTACCGAGGCCGGAATCGTAGTTGGCGGTGTAAAAGAAACAATTATGAGCCGACCCGCAGTGGCGAGTATCGAAGAGCTACGGGCTACAGGTCTCCTGCTCACTCCACTTGTTCCTGACCGTGCGATCGTCCCAGAAGTGCGATTGGTCGGGGAATGGTACGGCAACTATCGGAAGGGAGCCCCAGTCCTTGCTGCGTACACCGAGATCGTGGAGCAGGTGATCCGATGAGCGAGATCGAGGATCGGCCGGCGTCACTGCAGCGCCGTCGTCCGACGCCAGCACCCGACGAATCGATCGACCCTGTCGATTACCAGACCGAGCCTGCTCCTACCGTCTCGAACGCCGCCGGGTCTACGAGGGATGTACGGAGCCTGGATCGACCTCCGGTGATGCCATCGCCGACCTTCGAGCCGGCCGCCTCTACGCCGCCTCGACGAGGTAGGCCGCGGGGGAGGGAGCTGACCGTGCCGTTCTCGACTCGTATCTCTCAGGACATCTCTGAACTCATCGACGCAACGTCAGATGAGCAAGGGCTGACGCAACGGTCGGTGATCGAGATTGCGGTTCGCGAGTATTGGGGCGTTCGAGCCCGCGACGGTCAATGAGGATTTCGACACTGGTATTCCAGGGCTGCTCTCGCTTCATGCCTAAGAAGTCGAAGCAGTGATAATGCCGCTTACCGCTACTAGACTTCAGTGACCGCTCGATGACCTCCGAGCCGGTTTCAAGGGCAGGGAGGCGGCCGTGAGGGTCGAAGATCAGCTCGACGGGCCCTTCGAGGGCCTTCTGACTGCACCACTGGATCTCGAGGCGATCGCACTCGAGGTCCACGAGGTGCGCACCGCCGAGTGGTTCGACGCCGAACAGGCGCCCGCCTGGGGTGTTCTGCTGCGAGCCACGGCCTTGCTGCGGACCCCTGTGCCGCAGCTCATCGACCGAATCCGGCTGCTTGAGCAGGTCGCGGACGGACGTGTGCGCCACCGCAATCACGGGACCTGCCCGCAGGGCGCCGACGATGCGGCGACCCGCGACAGTGCCTGCCGCGCCTGCCAGATCCTCGGCGCACCCCGAGTCTCCTGATGCGCGAGCTCGAGAACGGTCAAGAGCTGAAGGTAGTTGCGTCGGCGTCGGCGTCGGCGTCGGCGGTCGGGGAGGTGTCTGCCGCCGTCGTGCAGCTGGGGGAGGCGTCCATCGCCGGGAACACTCGGCGCGCCTACCAGGGGGACCTACGTTCGTTTGTGGCCTGGTGCACAGCGGCCGGCCGGCCGCATCTGCCGGCATCACCGCAGACGGTCGCCGAATACCTCGCCGACCGTGCCGGGCTCGTGAACACCGCGGGGGAGTGGCGGTACGCGCCCTCGACCCTCGCGCGCGCGCTGGCCGCGATCAACGCCGCCCATGCCGAACAGAACCTTCCCCTCCCCGGGCACAGCGCCCTGGTCACCCGGACCCTGCAGGGCATCCGCCGCGACCGCCAACGCCCCACTCGCCAAGCGGACCCGCTCATGCTCAGCGACATCCAGGCGGTCCTGGACCGCATCGACGTGACCACCTGGCCCAACGGCGCCGCCGGCGTCCGCGACCGACTGCTGCTCCTACTCGGCTGGGCCGGAGCATTCCGGCGCAGCGAACTCACCGACCTCCGCGTGGACGACGTCGTCCGGCATCGAGATGACGGACTGCACGTGCGGGTGCAGCGCTCCAAGACCGACCAGGTCGGAAAGGGCCTGATCAAGGCGGTCCCGTACGGGCGGGAACCGCTCACCTGCGGCCCTTGCGTGTGGATGCGCTGGTTGCGGATTCTGGCAGCAGCGGAGGAGGGACGCAGCGCGGTCATGCGAGTGCTATTCACCGATGATCCGACAGTGCACGTGTGCCGCAGTGCACTCCCTGCTCTGCCCGGTCATGCGCCGCTGCTGCGGCGGATGCACAAGAGCGGCCTGCCCACCGAGAACCCGCTGGCCGCGCAGTCGGTGAACCTGATCGTCAAACGCCGCGTCACCGCCGTCGGCTTCGACCCCGCCCGCTACAGCGCACACTCCCTGCGCGCCGGGTTCGTCACCGAAGCGCTGCGCCAAGGAGCGACCACACACGCAGTGATGCGCCAGACCGGCCACCGCTCCGCCGCGACCGTGGAGATCTACGCCCGAGAACGCGACCCCCTCACCGGCAACGCCGTCACCACCCTCGGCCTATGACCACCCACCACCAGCAGGTCACCGCCGAGAACGTTCTCGAGCATCTCCCGGCCTCCAGCCGGCCGCATTGGCAGCTCTACGCCGACTGGTGCGCCGCCGTCGACGTGCCGGCCGTTCCGGCGACCTTGACGAAGTTGGGTCGGTTCTTCGCGGCGGTCCCCGCCGCACACTCCGCCTCCACTGCGCGGGTGAGCGTTCTCCGCGCCGTGCACACCCTTCTCGGCGAGCCGTTCCCGGTCGCGCCAACTGAGCCTTCCAGGCCGAGCCGGTCCGGCGCCGGCTGGGTTAGCGCCACGGACGCGCTCCGGGGCCTTCCGGTCACCCGGTATCCGGCGGGACTGGTCGGCCGCCGCGATGGATTCCTTCTCCTGCTGCTTGATCAGCTCCATCAAACCCGGGTCGGCGCCCGTATCGTCACCGAGGCCGACATCGCACCGACACCCGCCCTCACGATCACCGGGATCGAGATTCTCCGAGCGGACCCGGCGGAGGCATGTTGGCGATGTGTCGTGACGCGGTGGCTACGCGTTCTTGGGCCGGCAGCGTTGGGCTTTCGCTACACGGTCCACGAGATCCTTGACCCCACCCTCCACCGGGCCGATGAGCACGACTGCGACGTCGCACTGTCCGAGGACTGGAGAGCCGCCCCCACCCTGCTCCCCGCCGTCGATCAGCACGGCTGGCTCGCCCCTCATCAGCCGCTGAGCGTCAGAGCGATATCCGCGATCACCGCGCAACGTCAGCGTGCCGGGCAACGTTCTGCCGGGAATCGCGGGCACACTCACGCTAGATCTTCGACGCGCTACTCCCTGCAGGACCTGGCCTTGGGTTACGACGCCGTCGACGCCCGTTTGGCTGAGCTGCTCCTCCGAACGAGCGCACTCCTCGCCGACAACGACGACCTTCGTCGCACCTGAGCAGGCCGACCCGCGCACCTACTCCGTTCGGCATGTCGCGATTGATCAGGAAGAACATCTATTCAATAAGTATTACTCCTTCCGATGATTCAATTTCATTTGAGTCGTTGACAGCGAATTCTGCGACCGGCGCGAGATCTGAGATTGCGACGAAGCTGTCGTCTTTTGTCTCGTACGAGCCAGCGCCACCTCCGAGAATGTACGGATTGTCGACGCTGCTCAAGAAAAGGAAGTATTCTTCACCCTCTGCCAAGATTGGAGATTGATCATCCACATAAAGCGTGTTGTCAACGACGCCTCCAGTCTGCACGATCACTATTTCGCTACCGACGCTTGCCGGTCCTTTGTGCGTCTCAGTTACCCGCATCCGAACTTCAGTTCCGGGAAGCGAAGCGTCCTCGCGTGCTTGAGCAATTTCTTCTTCGGACGCCCCGGCAAGCGGATTGATCAAAGGATCATCTCCGATGAATTCTGGGTAGATGGTCGTATTGACCGCAGACTCTACTTTGACTTCAACGATTTGTGCGGCTTCATTGTTTAGCGTATTGAGATCATATGCTGGATAATCGCCATGCATGTAACTCGTCTCACTAGGCGTGGGAGTTACTCCTGCCGAACTCGAGCAACCCGCCATTGAAATAGAAGCGAGAGCAACAGAAAAGAGAAGAATTCTTCTTTTATTGGTAAAATTCATCAGCCGATCCTAATAATTCGCATTTACGTTGTCGATATCATAAATTCTCGGACTCTTCCATTCGTCGCGCGGCCGATCCTCACGCATGATCGAATTTACGGCGTTCACTGGCGGGTTATCGTCGAGTCCGAGAGCGTGTCCATACTCGTGCACGAGTGTATTTGTCGAAACGAAGGTAAGGTCGTAATTGTTCGCTGAAGCAAGCTGTCCCAGCCTGTACGTATTCATGCGAATTTCGAATCTTTCGCCGGTTTCAAGAACCTTGTACTGACCATACCAAGGCTGCTGAGTATATGCAGCGGCGTAGAGTTGATTGGTGGAAGAATTAGAAAATGAAATGGATACTGGGGAAAGCGTGTCGTTCCATTGCTTACGAGCGTCGTTAGAAATCAGAACGTACTGCGAGGTGAAGTTGGCGCCGTTGCGAGTTGCGAAAACAGGGCTATCCATTCGAAGTTCCGGCCGCAGGCTCTGAGGGTTCGCACTTGGTATAGACGTTCCCGTAGACCATATCGCGGTATTATTTGAGCGGTAGGTAACAAGGTTTCCATCGTTCTGCATGACGATTCGACTTGCTGGTGAAGAAGTTGCAGATTGCCAAAGAACTGCGTTGTTCGTCGAATATATGACATTGTTACCGTCTGCTTGAGGAACGAATCTGGCTCCCGCGCTGAATGTCCCTGATGACCATAGAGCTTGATTGGTATAGTTGCGATATACGACCGCGTTTCCGTCCGACTGCATCACAAAGCGCGTCCTTCGGTCCGCCGCAAGGATGCTATCGCCGTTCGACAGGTTAGTTCCTGTGAAGACGCTCGCGGAGTAGGAGGCTGCATTGGCTGCGGGTGCAATGATTCCGCTCGCAGCAAACAAGACGAGCGTCGTTATTGCCGCAAAATAACTTTTTCTCAATTTTGCCCCCTAATTAGAGTAATGCGTAATTTAAATCGATAAGATTCACAGCTGTGGTTTTTGTCAATCTGCACCTACAAGGTACGTGATATCGGCGGCGGCGTTCCCGTTTGTTGGTTTCAACTTGATAACAGAGATTGAAACCTACCGAACTGCTCCGTTGATGCAAGCGGATGGACATGTTGGCGATGTGTCGTGACGCGGTGGCTACGCGTTCTTGGGCCGGCAGCGTTGGGCTTTCGCTACACGGTCCACGAGATCCTTGACCCCACCCTCCACCGGGCCGATGAGCACGACTGCGACGTCGCACTGTCCGAGGACTGGAGAGCCGCCCCCACCATGCTCCCCGCCGTCGATCAGCACGGCTGGCTCGCCCCTCATCAGCCGCTGAGCGTCAGAGCGATATCCGCGATCACCGCGCAACGTCAGCACGTCGGCCAACTCCCTGCCGAGAACCAGCGGCACAGCAACGCCCGACCGTCGACGAGACACTCACTGCAGGACCTGGCGGCAGATCACGACGACGTTGATGCCCGTCTGGCCGAGCTCCTCCTCCGAACTTCCACTCTCTTTGCCGGTAATGACGACCTCCGTCGCATCTGATGGTGAGCGGCTGCGTCTTGCGGCCTCAGTCAAACCGGGGTGTGCTTGACGTCGACTCGCGCTGAGCTGTGACGTTGCTTGGTGCTCGTCAAGAGTGAGCGGTGCCGACTTGGAAGCGGCCGGCCATTACTCCAGGAACGGATCCGGAGAATGTTGGGCGGCACCGCTGATATGGACGAGTCTCGGCAGCGGAACCGCGATCACGGAATCAGAAGTGTCGCTCGCTCACCGTCCGTAAGACGCGGAACCTGATCCGCAGGACTCAATACCCGCTCCAGCGCGCCATCTGCGCGGCGTACGAGCCAAGGCACGTCTCGCCGCGATGCGCCGCTCGACGATGTTCGCTCGTGAGCCGGCGCGTCGCGCATCGCATTTACGGGACCTCCAAGTCGGCGATGCTCCCGCTCGCTTCGTGTGCGTTCGCGTTCGCGTCCTGGCGTTGTGGACCATCGGGGATCAAGACGGGGGTAGGGGTCGGGCAAGACGGCGCCGTTCACGAAGGCGCGATACCACGACAGCCTCACTCGAACGACTGCGAGATCCTGCGACAAGGCCGGTACCACGAGCGTGTGGGCAACCTTCTCGGCGCTCGCGCAGTGCTTTTCGGCAGAGGCGAGGTCGAACCGGTGCAGGCTCAAGATGGACCTTTCGAGATCGAGTAGTGACTGCCAGGTCCGTGAGATGAATGGTTCCCAGTCGACAGCCTCTTCGAGTACCGTCGTAGCCTCTGTAAGTCGTCCGGCAGTGCGGAGGTAGCGCGCGAGGTTCAGAAGATGGTTGCCCATGATCGAGGGGTGCGAGTCCCGGACCAGCTCCGTGAGTTTCGCAGTCGGCCCCTCGAGCAGGTCTGCCACCGCTTCCTCGTCGCCAGCCGTTTCGAGCAGAGCCATCGATCTCACGAGAAGGAAGAACTGCAACTCCCGGTTGCGTGAGGACGCCTCGACGGCGCGTAGCGATGCCGCCGCGATCCGTCGCAGGCGCTTGGGATCCAGCGCTCCTTTGCCGCTGTTCTCGTAAGCGCTCAACCATGTCGCCTCGAGATAGCCGCCGCGCGGCTGCAGGACTTTCGGCACGAGCCGAACTATCCGGAGGTACCAGGATGCCGCGCCTGCTGTGTCGACGAAGTGAGAGCGGAGCCAGCGGAAGACGAGTTCCCGACTCGGGCGCAAGAGAGCCCCTCGAAGAAGCATTCGACGCGCGAGGATCGGGCCGAGGCCGTTGGGGAGCGCACCCGACGTGATGTTCGCTCGCGGCACGAGGCTGAGCCGCGGTGCTCGCGCCCGGCGGCGGTGTTTGCTGCTCGGTGCGGGCGTCTCGGGAGGAACGGCGACGCCGTGACGAGGGAGGTAGTGCGTGCGTAGCCAGACGCGAAGTTCCTCATGGCTCCATGTTCCGTTCCCGGGAAAAGTGACGAGCACGCCCGGTAGTTGAGCGGAGAGTCGATTCACGTCTCCTGGTGTGGCCGTCATCCAGGTGACACTGGTCGCGTTGAGCATCGCCTTCCGAAGCAGCGGCATCATGTCGGGGTCATTGCCCGCGTACCCCCAGACCAGAACATCGTTGCCGGCGGCCGAGCGGATCAGGGAGCTCTTCCACTCTTCGGGCACGGGACGCATGACGTCGGCGGTGGTGAACAGCAGAGGCCGGGGCCGGCCTGGACGATTTTGATCGAGACTTCCATGCGGTTTGAAGAGCACACCCGCTCCATGGTGATGCTCGGAGAAGTGCGCGTTCGAACGGATAACGGGCCGCACGTCGACGACCGACCGAGCCGCCTTCTCGATGAGGATGTCGTAGTTCGTTGTCCACACGATCCCGCTCCGAAGCACGCTCGCGAGCAGATGGTGATTCTCATTCGGGCGCAGCCGAGAGAAACAGTCCGTGACAAATCGCGAGAGGGCTCGGCGATCACGGTTGGTCCTGCCGGCTTGGTAGAACAGCTGCTCTGGCGCAAATTTCGCCGTTTGGTCTGGCTGGAAGCTCTTGCGATGGAACCGAGGGAGATTCGCCGACACGATCGCATCGCGCAGATCGTTGAACAGCGGCGCTCCCGAGTCAGCGCTGACTCCTGCGCCCACAAATACCATCAGCATCGCGTAGACCCGCCCTTCGTGCGCCGTGGGCGTCCCTCCCCTCGGTTGCGGCAATGGTCACACAACTAGAGCGAAGAGGGTGGGCCAATCAGGATCGGCTGCCGACAGCGCCTGCCTCCGCGTGACGTCAACCCGCTCATCGTGAAGCTCGGCGGCCGCAGAACGGCACGAAGTCCGGCAAAGCCCAGTAGATCGCGGACGCCCCAGGTCCCTCGTGCGATTTGATCCATCACCACACAAGAAATCCTGACATCGACTTCGATCATGAACGATCTCGGGCCACCTTCATTCGCCACCCAGGTGCGCGCACCTGGCGAACGAGTGGTCGTCGACCTCCGGTCGGCGCTGTGCCCCGCGTTCGGCCGGAGCATCGAGGCGGACCGGGAGGTCACCCGCGCCCGAGCCGACGTCGCGGCCCGGACGACCGAGGCCCGCTCCCTTCCGAGCGCGGTTGCCCGCCGCATCGATTGGCTCGAAACCGACGTCAGGCTCCTGATCGGCCGGATCGAGGGCGGCTCACACAACTTCGCGGCGGCCACATCGAGACGACCGCCCCCGCCACCGGCGCGCGCCTTTTAGTCGTCAACGGCGTGGTGGAGGAAGCGGTAGCCGCATGAGGCTGCGGCGCCTGCGCGGGTTGCTTGGTTCCTTTCGACGCCGGCGCCGCGGTCTTGCACGGATCCTCGGCCCTGGGCTCGCCAGCCGCCACCGTCGGGGATCCGGCCCTGCTTCTTCATATCAATGTGTACCAGGTGGCGCGGCCTGTCGACCTCGTAACGCTTCACGACACGCCTCCGCACCGGGACCCCGGCAGCTTGATCAAGCTCGGTGAGCAACGGCATCCGGTATCGGGCCAAGACACGACCGCCGGTGGAGCGTTGCAGCCCGAGGTGGAACGCGATGTCTCAGGAACGGTGAGTGACGGCAAGTATGCTGACGAGAGCTCTCGGATATGAGTAGCAAAAGTGCCGCATATGAGAGGGTATCGGATGGGGAAGCCTTTCGACCGGGAGCTGGAATCACTCCTGGGAACCCTCGATTGGGCACGACGGGCGGAGCTTGAGGGTCTGATTCATTCGGTTCGGGTGGCTTCCGCCGGTCCACTTGTCGCGGTGGGGTCCGGGGGATCGCTGTCGTCTGCGCACGCGCTGGCGCAAGCGCATCGGTTCACCACGGGTCATTCCGCGACCGTCCTGACCCCGATGGACGTGGTCGGGGCCAAGATCGATGCGGCGACTTCGGTCTGGCTGCTGAGCGCAAGCGGCAACAACGTTGACATCGCGGGAGCGACGCGTGCGCTTGCGCTAAGGGAGCCGCGTCAGTTGGCTGCCTTTGTTGGCCGCGAGGACAGTAAGGTCGCCAGTATCGCGGCGAGCCACCCATACATAGAGATGCACGTCTTCGTGCCGCCAACGGGCAAGGACGGTTTCCTCGCAACCAATTCCCTGTTCGCCGCTACCGCATTGATTGCACGCGCTTACGGTGCTGTCACCACAGCGGCACCAGGGGCGAACGCGCTGGACTCCGCGATCCTGCTTGGCGCCGCTGATGGGCGCTCCGAGGTGGTCGCGCGCTGGCGCACACAGTTGGCTCCCGTGCTCGGGAGGGACACGATCATTGTTCTTCACGGCGCCTCGACGGCTGTAGGGGCGGTGGACGTGGAGTCAAAGTTCACCGAAGCTGCGCTTGGTCATGTCCAGGTCGCTGACTATCGCAACTTCGCGCACGGACGCCATCATTGGCTCGCGAAGCGGGCGGAGACCAGCGCCGTGATCGCGCTCATCGCAGACGAGGACGAGGAGGTTGCGGCGCGTACTCTCGCCCTACTACCCGCACATGTCCCGGTCGCTCGGATCGTTCTTCCGGGGACCGCCACCGACGCGACCATCACCTCGTTGCTCGCAGCGTTTCGGATCACGCAGGAGGCAGGCAAGAGGCGGGGGATTGATCCGGGCGATCCGGGTGTCCCCGAGTTTGGCCGCAAGCTATACCACTTGCGGCCCCCGCGGGCACGGCCGGAGAGCCGTGTGCCGGGAGTCACCGGCCGGCACGCCGCTGCGATTCATCGTAAGACTGGCCGAACCGTCACCGAGTTGTCGCAGGCCGGCGACCTGGAAGCATGGCGGGTGCATCTGCGCCGCTTCGAACGCACGCTCGCTACGGCACGCATCGCAGCGATCGTGCTTGACTACGACGGTACGGTCGTCGACACCCGGGTCCGATTCGATCCTCCATCACTTGAGATGGCAGCGGAGCTCACGCGATTGCTGGAGAACGGTGTTGCACTCGGTATCGCCACCGGGCGCGGAAAGTCGGTCCGACACGCACTCCAGCAAGCGCTGCCTCGGATGCTGTGGGAACGGGTCGTCATCGGGTACTACAACGGTGCGGTGATCGGAACGCTCTCCGACGAGGACACGCCGAAGCAGGACAGCGCTCCGTCGGCCGAAATCCTTCAGGCGGCTGACGCGCTTCGCGCCCATCCTGATATCAGCGCTCACACGACTATGGAGGCGCGCGAACACCAGCTGACCCTCACAGGAGATAGCGCGTTTTCCGAATGGCAGCTGTGGGACATTGCCCACGGTGTGACAAGTCGTCTTGCGGGGGAGTTCTCGGTAGTTCGCTCCAGTCATTCGGTCGACGTCCTCAACTCGTCGGCATCAAAACTGCGTGTGGGCAAGCATCTTCGGAAGGCGGGCGTCAGGCACGATATTCTATCGATCGGGGATCGTGGACGGTGGCCGGGCAACGATCATGAGCTCCTCGGTCAGCCGTTGGCCCTCAGCGTCGACGAGTGCTCAGCAGACCCCAGCACATGCTGGAACCTCGCTCCTGCAGGGCAGCGGGGGACTGCCGCGACACTTCATGCGCTGCGGTCTATCCACACTACAGATGAGGGCACGGTGAGGTGGCGATGAACGACGAGCTCAGTAAACGGGTTCTCGGGCAGATCATGGGGTGGGACGATGACCGTGCCCGCGAGGAGTACCGCTGGCTGGAGTTCTTTTCTTCGCTAAAGTACGACGGGTACCGAGACTTTCAAGCAGGGATGCGGTTCATCGAGAGTCTGGCAACCTGGCTTCAGCAGTTCGAGTCGAAGGAGCGTGAGACGGCGTACGGGTTCGTGAAGACGCGACTCGTGTTCATCGGGCTCAGCGAGACCCATCACCTCGTGGAGCAATTTTATCCAAAGGTTGCTCATGAGCAGCTCGTCCGCATGGTTTCTGCCCGGCACAGCGTGCCCAAATGGGTCAGTCTGGGACGGCCGGAGTTGCGGGAGGAAATAGTTAGGCTCAGGCGAAAGACACTGTTTCTGGGACTCAGCGACGGTGCGCGGATCGACACCCTGCGACACAGTACCGTGGGGCGGCTCAGCAATGAGCAAGTTGCACCTACGGTGCAACTCGACCTCGATAAGTGGGATGACTTGCTCAAAGACATGCGTATCGAAATCGGTGACGAGAATGCTCGATTTGAGATGGTCTACCTAATCGACGACTTCACGGCTACGGGCACGTCATTCTTGCGATACGACGAGGAGAAGCAGAGGTGGAAGGGCAAGTTGATTCGTTTCCGTGACGCGATCTCGGCCACGAAAGCTAGCCACTTCGAACCCGGTTTCACGCTCGGCGTGCACCATTACATCGCCTCGCACTCCGCTCAGCAGAAGGTGACGCATGCCATCTCGCAGTCGACCGACGAGTTCGCCGACGCCGGATGGGGACCTGTCGAAGTCACGTTCGGCACCGTGCTGCCGGCGTCCCTCCCCATGACGGACGCACACCCCGACGACGTAGCGTTCCTAGATCTCGCTCGGAAGTACTACGACCCTGTGATCCAGACGAAGCACACTGAGGTCGGCGGGACAACACGCATCGACTTGGGGTACGGCGGCTGCGCATTGCCGGTCGTTTTGGAGCACAACACGCCCAACAACTCGATGGCCTTGCTGTGGGCCGAAACGAACGGGCAGGTCGATCTGCCCGCTCCTGCAATGCGACCTCTGTTCCGCCGTCGGCAACGGCACGTGTAAGGAGAGCGTGGTGGCCAACCCATTCGAAAAACGCGCGACCGAGTATCTCCGCGACGATGAGGCGTTCCTCTCCGTTGTTTCCCCCGAACCCCTGGGCACGTTCTTCCACAAGCCCGCGCGTGAGGATCGGCTGTTCGACCGGCTTGTGCTGATCATCGGTACGCCGGGTAGCGGGAAGACGACGATGACGCGTCTGTTCCAGTACCCCGCGATCCGAACGTTGTTGCAGAACGACTCGCTCGATGCGTATCGGCCGCTAATCGCGTCACTGACAGAAGCTGGCGCCATCCGCAACGGTATCCCCGCGATCCTGGGCGCGCGTATCCCGTTAGAATCCGAGTATCGCGAGTTCTGGGAGTTTCCGTACCCGAACGACCTAAGACTGGGGCTGATGACGGCGATCATCCAGGCTCGCGCAGTCTTGTCGTGGATCCAGAATCTTCAGGCTTCCGGGATCGCACTGCCCGACATCGAGATCGTTCCCCGGGAGGGTGCGGGAGCGGCGACAGTTGCGATCGGTGGCACCGACGCGTCCGCCGTGTTGGAGAAGGCGCGGGAGGTGGAACTTGCGATCTACGAGATCTCTGCCGCTCTCATCCCCCCAAAGATCGATGCTATCTCCGAGGTGGCCGCTACCGCATATCGGCCCTTTGACGTCATTGACACAATCCGGGTTTCCTCCGACGGGTTCACCACGGAGTTGCGTCCCTTGATCATTCTCGACGATGCGCATTCCCTGCACGCGGAGCAGTTTGATCTGCTTCGCCAGTGGCTGGCACGTCGGGAGCTAAAAGTGGCCCGCTGGGTGATCACCCGGTTCGACGCGCTCACTCCGCACCAAGTTCTGCTGTCTCCCGTGATCTCTAACGACCGCGAGATCACGTTCATCAAGATGCAGAACGACAACCGGCGGGCGTACGACCGGGCCGCGTTCCGCAAGATGGCCCGCGACATGAGCTCGCGCTATCTGCGCCGGATGGACACCTTCAACCGGCGCGGCCTCAACGAGTTCGGCAGTATGCTCTCGACCCTTCCCGAGCCCTTCCCGCCAGGAAAACTCGAACGCCTTCGAGTACACCTCGATGTTGTGCAGCGTCGCACGCACGTCACTGCGGCTCGACGAGCGGAGCTTCAGGACAAGGTCGATGCGTACTTCGGGGCATCTGGACAGGAGGAACTGCGCCTGGCCACGCTGCAAGTGACGATGGAACGCTACCTTAGGCGAACGAAGGCGCACGCCGCGCAGCTGGACCTCTTTGCCGACCTCGACAGCTTCGATCCCGACCCTTCGAAACCTATCACCGTCGATTCGGGGGTTGTCGGCGGCGCGGAGGTCCATCTGTTGCACGAGTACGACCGTCCCTACTACTTCGGAATTGACGCGCTCTGCGATGCGAGTTCGGAGAACGCGGAGCAGTTCCTTCAGTTGGCGGGGGTCCTCGTCAGCCAGTTGGAGACGAAACTTATCCGCGGCTCGCAGATCACCCTCACCGCCCGTGAACAGAATCGTTTGCTACGTGAGCGTGCCGGGCAGATGATTCAGGAGTGGGACTTCCCGCACGCCAGACTCGTTCGCTCTCTGACAGCGGAGATCGCCGCGCAGTGCGTCGTGAAGAGCCTTGAGCCTAACGCTCCCTTGCGAGGCGGAGCAGTGGCATTCGGTGTCTTGCAGGACGAGTTCGACAGGATCCCTATGACCAACCCTAAACTTGCGCAGATCCTGCAGTTCGCCGTCGCGTACAACGCCGTCACTCTCGTCCAAGGGCACCGCACGAAGGGTCAGATATGGTGCCTGATCGAGCTCGGAGGCGTTGTCCTCCTCAAACACGGGCTCACGCTCAGCCGCGGTGGCTTTCTCGAGCGCACCGTTAACGACCTGGTTCGCGCGCTCGATGAGGGACACCGTGAATAGTGAACACCGATGGGATCTGGCCATCACCCACCGCGGCGCCGAGGTGGAGACTTTCGCGGGCGAGTATTTCGCCGACACAGCACGTCGTACCCTGCTGATCGCGGGCGTCGGATTCGACCCCCGCACCTGCCTCGTCGGTCAGACGCTCGCAGCGGCAGCCGCATCACTGCATGGGTTGCTCGTACGCGAACACCGACCAGAGTCCGACGATCAACTCGCCGCACGTGCCGAAGCGAACCTCGAGCGGCTGAAGGAAGCGATCCCGAGTCACGAAGTCGTCGACATCGAGATCTACGGTGCCGACAACTCTGTCGTCGGCGGCAGACGAGCCGCACTCGCGCTGAGCGCACACCCGCTAGATAACTACACCGACCTCGTCATCGACATCTCCGCGTTGTCGGTCGGCATCAGCTTTCCGATCATCCGGTTCGTCGTCGATGCGCTGCCGGCGCTGCCCGGGGTGAACGTTCACGTCCTCGTCGCGCACCAGCCCGAGATCGACGCACGGATCATCGCCACACCGACTGATGCGGTCGTTGCTGTGCCCGGTTTCGCAGGACGACTCGGGCTTCTCTCAGGCCCAGCCGCGGCGAAGCTTTGGCTTCCCCAGCTGGCATCGAACCGGTCCGCCACGTTGCGGCGGATCTACGAGCACCTAAACCCCGACGAGGTGTGCGCCATCGTTCCTTTTCCCGCGAGCCACCCGCGTGCAGGCGACGCTCTCTTGGAAGAGCTACTGCACAGCGGTGGTTTTCCCTGGCAGATCGACGCGCGTAGCATCGTCCACGCCGACGAAAGTGATCCGCTCGATCTTTACCGGACGATCATGCGTCTTCACGCGCTTCGCGAGCCGGTGTTCCGCGAGGTAGGAGGGTCCCACCTCATCTTGTCGCCGGTGGGCAGTAAAGTTATGGCGTTAGGAGCTCTCCTGGCCGCCCTTGAGAAGGACCTCCCCGTGATGTACCTCGAGGACTTCAGCTACACACTGGCAGAGCCACTTGACGACTCCCTTGACCCACCCGAGTTGTTGCACGTCTGGCTCGAAGGCACTCCGTACCCACACGATCGCCCCAGCCTGGAGAGCAAGAAATGACCACCACGACCACGCCCAAAGTACTCGGCACTGGCCTGCTTGCGCTCGACCTCGTCATCAGCGCACAGCCCGACCGGCCCATTCAATCGTTCGCTGGCGGAACCTGCGGCAACGTACTGTCGATCCTGGCCTACCTTGGCTGGGACGCGTACCCGATCGCCCGCCTCAACCACGACACCGCCGCGACGAGACTGGCCATCGATCTGGCCCGATGGGGCGTGCACTTGGACTACGTCCACGCGGGCAAGACGACTAGCACACCCATCATCATCCAAGAAAACCGGCTTACCGCGGCCGGCGTCCCCAAACACAAGTTCACCTGGGCGTGCCCGAAATGTGGGCATTGGCTACCAGGCTTTCGTCCCATTACCCGCGACGTTATCGACGACGTCATGCCAGCCACCGAGAACGCCGCCGTGTTCTTCCTCGACAGGCTCTCTCGCGCCGCGCTCACCCTGGCCGGATCTGCCGCCGAGAACGGCGCTCTGGTTGTGTTCGAGCCCTCAGGCCGGTCAGACCCCAAACTGTTCGACGACGCGATTAAGATCTCCCACATCGTCAAATATGCAGACCAGCGGCTCAGTGACGCCGGCGGAACGATGTCCGAAGACACCGCGACCCTCCTCGAGGTTCAAACCCTCGGATCCAAAGGTCTTCGGTTCCGCCACAAGAAGGATACCGTTCCAACCGAATGGATCGATCTCGACGCCGTCCCGACGACCGACATCGTTGATACCTGCGGATCAGGCGACTGGTGCACGGCAGGGCTGCTCGCCAAGCTCGCCACGAACGGTCGCCATGCCTTTACCACCCACGACCTCAGCACCGTCATCGACGCACTGAATTACGGTCAGACCCTGGCCGCGTGGAACTGCGCTTTCGAGGGGGCCCGAGGGGGCATGTACGTCGACATTCACGATGACCTGTCGACACTCGACGGCTATAGAACCGAGCAGGTGACGCACGGTGTCGCGATCTCCTGCCCCGCTTGTCCTGAGTAACCGTTGATGCCATCCCTTAGGCCAAATGCTTGCCATTGACGGCGCAGATGCGTCAGATGAGGGCGCCCCGACGGATGGGCGTGCTAAGTGTGTTCCGACGGTCCAGGCCATGTTGGATGTGTGTCTTTTATCTCGGCGCGGTGACATTCACTTGCCAGTGTGGTGGTCAGATGGTCTAGGTAGCCGCAGGCGCGGAGCGGTGGGCTGAGCGTCAAGGCCAGACGAACAGTAACGTTCGGACCGTGGTCACGTTGCGTGAGCCCATCACAGGGTGGAAGCCGAGGGGCGCTTGTCTAGCGTCTGCGCCCGGCAGCGCCCCGGCCGCAGACTCATCCCGCGATCCACGGCGCGCGCGGCGACGGGGCGCGTCGCACCCATCATCGACGCCGACACCGGCCGCGCGACGCCCGAGCAGGTCTCCCTCATCGTCGCGTTCGAGCGCAACTACTACGAGGAGAACACGAGCGCGAGCGTCGAACAGCTCCTCGCGGGCGTCCGCAACACGCTCACCCTTCCCGGAGTGTGGGTGCCCGGCGGATTCCCCGTCCAGGAGGACGGCACCGATCACGCCGATGCGCTGATCGCGTTCCTCACCCCCGCTCCGGCCGCGGACGGGATGCTCGCCGCGATCGAGAGCCTGCACCAGCAGGTGTGGGCCGCGGCCCCGGTGCTCACGGTCGAGACCGTCACCGACGACGGCGAGACCTACCAGGCGCTGCGATGCCCCGTCTGCGCCCGACTCGTCAGCGACGGGGGAGAGCTTCGAGCCGTGGACGTCTCGACCCGGTGGAGCAGAGCGGAGCCGGACGCGGAGAACCGTCAGATGGACGTGAGCGCCGGGGATCACGACTACGGCAGCACCCTCTACTACCTCCACTGGACCGGCGAGGCGCACGCCGTCGTCCCACCCGAGGGCTGGTCCGAGAGCTGGCTCTGACCCAGCGGGGGTGCGGCCGGCCTCCGGGCCGGCCGCGAGGGGCGACCCCCTCGCGCTCCCCGCATCCCGTTCCGGGGCGCGAGCTCGCTCGCGCAGCGGCGACGGAGCGCCGCGGCGAGGAAGCCGCTACCGCGGCCGGATTGCTGTTTTCTTCACCTCTCCGCGGTTTCAACCTATCTCGCTCCGACGCCTCTGTGCCGACCTTTCCGGACGTGCGAGTCGCGGGTGATGATCGCCGTCGACAGTCGCCACTTCTCCGGATCGTCCTCCGCCTTCGACGGATCCGGCCACGCCGACACGATGCCCGCCATAGCGAGGGCCGCGTCGGACTCGTAGATGAAGTGCGGCTGCTTCCCCGTCTCGGTGACCGTCCACTCGTAGTAGCCGGCCGCCGGGATCAGCACCCGCGACGTCGCGAACGCCTTCCGGAACATGGGCGAGCTCGCGACCGTCTCGATCCGCGCGTTGATCGGCTGCGGCCGCTGCTTCTTGAAGTCCTTCGCCCACACCGGCACGAACCCCCAATGCACCATCGGCGCCGACCGCTCCCCGTCGCGCTCACGAACGACGGTCACCGGCGACGACGGCGCCACGTTGAAGTTCGGGCGCATTCCGGCGAAGTCACCGGTGAAGAGGTCAGGGAGCAGGCCCTCGGTATTGTCCTTGACGACGAAGCGGCCGCACATTCGCGCTACTTCGTGATCAGAGCGAAGATCGTCGCAGCCACCGTCGGCGCGCCGAAAACTACCGCGAACACCGAGCACCCTCCCGCTATGGCCTCACACCTCTTTTTTGACGCATCGTCAAAACCACTGCTCAGTGCAAAGGCTTTAGCGACCTCTTTCGCCATGACAAGGACCGCCGCCACGGCTGCAAATAGCACGGCGGAAATCTTCGGCAAGTCCGTCCATCCGTCGTCCGTTGGGTACACGGTGACGACGACGACTGCCACCAGGAGGAGAAGCATGAGGAAGGCGGCTCCGGCAGTCCACCAGGCGCGTGCCTGCGACTGCGGCTGTGCTGGCAGCGCCGGCGGGGTTACCGCTGGCGCTGGAGGCGTCATCGCCCACGTCCCGCTGCTCATCACACCTGCCCAGTTCCTTTTCGTCCACGTACCGCTAGTTGCTTGTGAGGTCATGGGGAGAAAGTATCGAAGAAGGGGGGCAGCTCGTGGCGCCAGGAGCGGCGAACGCCAACCCAGCTAGAGCCGTACCGACAGGGGATCGTCCACCGGTACACATAGACACGACACGGAGCGCCGCGAAAATTCGCGGCGTCGAGTGTCCTGTTAGACCCGTCCGATGAGATGTTCGCTAGGGGGGGTATCGAACGGGACACTGGTCAGAGGGCCCCGGGCCGGCGCCGCGCGCGTACGCGCAGCTGCCGTGCTGACGGTTTGGTAGCGCGTGGTTCGACGCCTTGTTGGACGCCACGCTCTCCGGCGCCCACGCGCCCACCGTCACCCGCTGGTGAGAGGCAGAACCGCCATGACGCTCAACTGTGTGCAGGCCCGTTCAGCGTCAACGGCCGCCCCACACCGGCCTACCCGACTGTCAACCTAACGTGCGCGTTGGGTTGCTCGCTCGAGGAGCTGGCCAGGCCATCGCGGTGGCCGATGCCAAGCCAAAAGCTGCGGCGGTCATTGCGAAGAAGGTCAGCAACCACCCCGGACCGACGACGATCTCCTCGCCAGACTGCCGGATGTAAGTACATTCGAGCCCTAACGGGAACGGTGTGATCCGCGCCTGCACGTTCCACTCATAGTCGACTCCGTTCGCAGGCGGTACCTGGCGGTCGAACAGGCACGTGTACTCCGGCGCCCGTGCCTCGTAGAGCCCGCCAGCGACAGGGACCGCGAACAGGCCAGTAAGCACCAGCAGCACCACGACGATTGTGGCGCGAGCTCCACGAGTCATCGACGCCACGGACGAGGCAAATACTGAGGCTTGGACACGACCACACCCTCCCACCGGCACCCTGTAGTTGTCCAGGAAGGGGAGCGCTGCTTGGTGGACAGCAGAGCGCCGGGACGGTCTACACGACCCGTCCCGGCGCTTCACTGTTCACATGGCTAGCTGTCGATCTAGCAGGGCGTCAGCTGTGTGAACGTACCCAGGCCCTTCCCCTGCGACTGCCAGCATTTTGCGGGAACAGACCAGTTCCGTGTGGCGCCCAGAGTCGTTCGAGTCATCGGCGTCGACAGGGGCCAGGATCCGGCGTAAACGCCCATGCAGTCAGTCAGTGCCATTCCTGAGCCAGCACCGGTCGTGCAGAACGAGTCGGACACCGCCTGCACCACCCCAGTGGCCATGCTGGAAGTGCGGTACCCCCTGGGGGCGGAGAGCCAGATCATAACGCCGTACCCGCCGTTGGCGGCTTGGATCTTCTGCGGGTACCGCATGCCGATGGCCATCGAGTTGCGGTTGCAGGGGTCACTCAGGTCGTTTATGTCCGCGTACGCGCCGACCGTGCTTTGGCTGGCCGCGGAGTAGTCAGGCTTGTAAAGAGCCCAGTTCCAGTCGTAGTTCTTCGCCCACATGTTCTCCTTGTACGCGACGGCACAGTTCGGACGGGAAGACGTCTCGGACGGACGCGACGAGTCGGTGAGGTCGATCTGGAATTCGGCACCGAACCCCGTCGGCATCTGCGCTGGCACGCTGCCGCTGTGCCACCAGTAGCTCATGAAGAAGTCGGCTCGACCATTCTGGTTCGTGATCTGCCCTTCCACGTCGTTTGGTCGCCAGTCTCCAGCGGCGGCCGCGGCTCGACTCATCTCGCCGCCCGTCGCGGTCGGGGGAGTAGCGAAGCGCTCGAGCTTCGCGGAAAGAGTTGCCAGAGGAGCGTCGAAAGCCGCTGCCCCGGGGTCGAGCGGCGCACTGCGCGCCTGCGCCCTCATTCGCGCCTGCTCGAGAGGAACTTCGATTACAACTCCAGTCACCTCAGGCTGCGTTCCGAAGCGCTCGGCGAACCCCGCGAGGAAGGTATCGACGCTCTGATCGGGGGAGGGCGAGTATTCGCCCTCGATATCTCCGTTGTTGAAGCTGAACGCCCGGACAGCCGTTCCGAGCTTCGACGCGAAGGACACCGCGTCTTTCAGTTTGACCGGATGAGCGAGAGGCAGGGTCACCCTGGTCGCCTGAATCTGTTGCGGATTGCTCGATACAGCGACGTCTGGCTTGGTCGCCGCGGCGTATGCCGGGCTGCCTCCCACCGCTACGGCCAGTGCCAGGCCGACCGCGACGGCCGCCTTGATGTGCTTCTTCACACGTTGCTCTTTCCCCGACAGAGAGCCAACCAAACGGGCTCCGTCCCCGCGATGCGGGAGACCCCGCGCATCGCGGCTGAACCTATCCTCGGAGACCTAGCCATGTCTAGGAATGTCTCGGCCATACTCAGATATAGTCGAACCCGTTGCGCAGATCCTTCTTCTCGGGCCGCGCATCGGCATCCTTGGCCTGCTCTACGCGGGCGTGTGAAGTTGATCGTTCGGTGGCAGCGTTCTGCAATCGTTCCGTGTCGTCGGCCCTCGACTACGTGATCGAGGTCGATGCGATCGGCCCGAACCTCACCCGCGCGACCGCAGTCGTCACGACGTCCGCGCCGCGCACCCCGCGCCGCCCCGGCCGCCGAGTAGCCCTACTCCGGGCTGCCGTCGAACTGGAGCACGTACAAGATGACGTGATCCTCCGGGATCGCGGCGCGTACTTCCGCGATCGCGTCGGCGCTCGTCGCGGTGCTGCTGCGCACCATTGTCGATGCCGATTCCGCGCACGTCCGGTGCGCTAATTCCCGCATTTGTTCATTGTTACATCTGATGCCGACAGCGGTTCTCAGCTCTCGGCGGGGGAGGGCCGGCGGTGCCGTCCCGTGAGGGGCCGGCCCCTCACCCTCCCCGGTGTTCCGCCGCGAGGCGCGGAGTGCGCTTCGCGCACATCGCCTGCGGCGACCGGGAGCCGCTACGCGGCACTGCTTCAAGGTTTTTTGTTCCTCTCCGCGGTACAAACCTATTTCGCTCCACCGGCTGCGTGCCACCGATCCCGGACGCGCCCTGCGGGCTTATTTCGCCCGTGATCGGCGTCACTCCGCCGCCTCCACTCAAACGGTTCTGCCCGCCGGAGAGGCACAAAAAAACGATCAGACAAGGGAGCGCCATATCATGCAGTCCACGCCGATGACCGCCGATACCGAACTCGACGCCACCACCACGCAGGAGACGCCGGGGAGCCGCGCGGAGGAACTGCTCGCCACGATCGAGGAGCTGCACCAGCAGGTGTGGGCAGCGGCCCCCGAGCTGCTGATCGAGACGGTGACCGACGACGGCGAGACGCACGAAGCGCTCCGGTGCCCCGTCTGCCAGACGCTCGTGACCGACTCCGGGGAACTCCGCGCGGTGGACGTCTCGACCCGGTGGAGCAGCGCGGAGCCGGACATGGAGAACCGCCAGATGGACGTCACCGCCGGGGATCACGACTACGGCAGCACGCTCTACTACCTCCACTGGACCGGCGAGGCGCACGCTGTCGTCCCGCCCTCCGGGTGGTCCGAGGACTGGTGCCTGTGACCCATACCGGCCGCGCGTGCTGACTTCTAGGCAGGTTCGCCAGTCAGTACGTCGCGGTCGATCGCGGGGGAGGGCCGGCGTCACCGTCCCGTGAGGGGCCGGCCCCTCACCCTCCCCGGCATTCCCGTTCCGGGGGCGCGAGCTCCGCCCGCGCAGCGGCGACGGAGCACCGCCGAAGGGAGGCCGCTACGCGGCCCGTTTCCCTGTTCTCGTCACCTCTCCGCGGTTCAAACCTATTTCGCTCCACCGGCTACGTGCCACCGATCCCGGACGCGCCCTACGGGCTTATTTCGCCCGATATCGGCGTCACTCCGCCGACTCCACTCAAACGGTTCTTCCCGCCGGAGAGGCAAAGAAAAACGATCAGCCAGAGGGAGACACACCATGAGCCAGCAGCGCGGCACCCGTACCGAGGTCATCACGACCACCACCCACAGCCCCGGCGTCGAGGGCATCAGCCGGACCGCCCGTCAGGTGGTCATCGTCGGCGCCGGTGGCCGCGACCCGGTGACCGAGCAGACCCCGGCCGTGCACCTGATCACCCGCCAGGGCCTCGCGGGGCTTCCCGGGGTGACGTTGCAGCACTTCGAGCCCGTGGAGGCCCTACCCGCGGATCGCGTCGGCTACATGGCCTCCGGTGCCTACGTCGTCGTGCCGGTCGACGTCGCGCGAGCGCTGGACCTGTTCCCGGCCGCCTACGCGCTGCACGACCGCAGCGAGACGCCCGCCGACTACGCCACCAACGACTGACCCCCCCCTAGACGAGAAGGAGACAGAGCATGCTCACCATCACCCACACCCCCGAAGCCGGAACGATCATCGAGGGCACCAGCCGCGGGGACGGTACCGCCGAGATCCTGAAGGCGTCCGGCTGGCGCTGGGGCCGCTCCATCAGCGCCTGGTACGTCCCCCAGTCCCGCGACCGCCTGCCGAAGTGGTGGACCATCAACCGCGCCGCGACCGCCCTGCGCGACGCCGGACACGAGGTCACCATCGAGGCCGAAGAGACATTCCGTTCCACCGCGGAGGCGGAGGCGGCGACCATCGAGCGCCAGGCCGCCCGCGTCGACGCGCTCGACGCGAAGGCCGACCGCCGCGCCGAGAAGGCGGACGACGCGGACGAGGCCGCCCGCCGCGCCCTTCGCCGCCTGCCCGAGGGCGGGGAGCCGATCAAGATCGGCCACCACTCGGAGACGCGGCACCGGAACGCGATCGAGAAGGCGCACAACGCGATGGGTCGCAGCGTCGAGGCCGACCGCGAAGCGACCCGCGCCCGCGCCCGCGCCGACGTCGCCGCCGGGACCACCGAACACCGCTACGCGCCGGGAATGGTCGCCCGCCGGATCGACCGGCTCGACACGGACATTCGCGGCTACACGCGGAAGATCGAGGGCATCTCGCACAACTTCGGCGGCGGCTACGTCGAGACGACCGCCCCCGCGACCGGCGCTTACCGGGAGCGGCTGCTCACTCAGCGGGCGCAGCTCGAGGACCAGCGCGACTACTGGTCGGACGTCCGCGAGGCGCAGGCCGCCGCGGGACAGGTGACGATCCACAGCCGCGAGACGATCGCCAAGGGCGACGCGATCAAGCACAAGTTCGGGTGGAGCGTCGTGACCCGCGTGAACCCCAAGACGGTGACCGTGGCCCTGGACTGGAACGCCGGAACGCGCGCCTACTCCGTCGCCTACGCCGACGTGCAGGGACACCGCACCGCCGCGGAACTCGACGCGGCCCGCGAGGCAGTCGCGGAGACGGCCGCGGCGAGCTGAGGGGGCGAGGGCCGGCCTTCGGGCCGGCCCGTGAGGGGCGACCCCCTCACGCTCCCCGGTCTTCCCCATTCCGGGGGCACGAGCTCCGCCCGCGCAGCGGTGACGGAGCACCGCCGAGGGGAGGCCGCTACGCGGCCCGTTTCCCCGTTTTCTTCACCTCTCCGCGGTTCAAACCTATTTCGCTCCAGCGGCTCCGTGCCACCCATTCCGGACGCGGTCGCTGCGCACCCTTATTTCGCCCGGAATGGGCGTCACTGCGCCGCCTCCACTCAAACGGTTCTTCCCGCCGGAGAGGCAAAGAAAAACGATCAGCCAGAGGGAGCACCCACACCATGCAGACCGCCACCGATACCGGCCGCGCCACGGCCGAACAGCTCGCCCTCATCCTCGACACCCGCCGCGCCGAGTCCGACGACGACGCGACCGCCACGGACGCCGAGATCCTCGCGCACATCCGCAACACGCTCACCCTTCACGGCGAAGGGGCACCGGGCGGCTTCCCCGTCACCGACGACGGCACCGCCTACGCCGCCGCGCTGATCGCGTTCCTCACCCCCGCCGAGAAGCAGGACACCGGCGCTGCCCTGGCCGCTTTCCTCACCCCGACCCCGGAGACGCTGGACGAGCGTGCGGCGCGCATCGAGTCGAACCGGCGCGCGGATGAGGGGTGGCAGGCGCTCTCCCCGGCGGAGCAGGCCGTGCAGATCGCGGCCGTCGAGCGGGCAGAGAACCCCAGCGGGCCGTGCGACTGCGCCAACTGCTCCGAGCCCGCCGACCGATAGCCGCGCGGTGCGGGCCGGCCTGCGGGCCGGCCCGTGAGGGGCGACCCCCTCACACTCCCCGGTCTTCCCCGTTCCGGGGGCGCGAGCTCCGCCCGCGCAGCGGTGACGGAGCACCGCCGAGGGGAAGCCGCTACGCGGCCTGTTTCCCCGTTTTCTTCACCTCTCCGCGGTTTCAATCTATCTCGCTCCGTCGGCTACGTGCCGAGCATTTCGGACGCGGGCGCCAGCGCCCTTATTTCGCCCGAAATGCTCGTCACTCCGCCGACTCCACTCAATTGATTTCATCCCGCCGGAGAGGCAAAGAAAAACGATCAGGAAGACGACAAAAGCCCCGTAGTTTCACTAGAACCACGGGACCCGTCGCCTCAATGATCGCACATTGATTGAGGAGAAACCATCGTGAACACCACTGCAACCGGGACCATCGAGCACATCGACCCGACCGCCCTCGTGATCGAGCAGAACGTCCGCACCAGCGCCCCGCTGACGAAGGAGTTCATCGACTCCATCCGGCAGAGCGGGATCCTCTCGCCGGTGCTCGGACGCCGCGACGAGCACGGCAACGTCATCGTCCGCGCGGGGCAGCGCCGGACCCTGGCGAGCCGTGAAATCGGCCTCGCGACGATCCCGGTCTACGTCGTGGAGGGTGACGACAAGACCGCCGAGCGGATCGTGCAGCAGATCATCGAGAACGACCAGCGCGCCGAACTCACCACCGCCGACCGCACCGCGGCATGGGCGCAGCTGTCCTTCGAGGGCCTGTCGGCCGCGACCATCGCCAAGCGCACCGGCAGCAAGGCCGCGACCGTGAAAGCCGGACTCGCGATCGAGGAGTCCCCGGCTGCCCGGACCGCGCTGCACGAGCACGAGCTGACCCTGGACCAGGCCGCGGTCATCCTCGAATTCGAGGACGACGAGGAGGCGCGCGCCGACCTCATCACCGTCGCCACCACCAACCCCGGCCAGTTCGCCCACACCGCGGAGCGCTACCGCAAGGCGCGCGCCCGC